>JAYTUE010000049.1:0-10569 GCA_043744715.1 Verrucomicrobiota bacterium
GTCTCGTCCATCTCCGACGCGCGTGAGAACGCCCGCATGGTGCGCGACCAGATCACGAGCGAGTTCTGGGAAGAGATCAACCGCCTCTACCTCTTCGTCCGCTCGCGGCAGGCGCGCGACCTCTGGAATTCCAGCCCGTTCGACTTCTTCCAGGAGATCAAGGCCACGTCCCTCCGGCTCCAGGGAATGGCCGACGCCACGCTCATGAGGAACGAGGGCTGGCTCTTCATGCAGCTCGGCAAATACATCGAACGCGCGGACAAGACCTCCCGGATCCTCGATGTCCGCTACCAGACGTTGCCGGAGCGTGGATTTCCCAAGTCCATCAGCCAGGAAGAGGTCCTGGAATGGTCCGCCATCCTCAACTCCTGCAGCGCCTGGGACGCCTACAAGTCCATCCACGGTGCGGAAGTGCATCCCCGGCTGGTCGCGGAATTCCTCCTTCTCTCCGAGGACTTCCCCCGCTCGTTCAAGGTCTGCATCGCGCAGTTCAACCATTCCCTGCGGAAGATCTCCGGCGTCCCCGAAGGCCGCTTCAGCAACGAGGCCGAACGCCTCACGGGTCGTCTGTTGGCCGAGGTCCAGTTCTGCACCATCGACGAGGTCTTCGAGCGCGGACTGCATCAGTATCTCGATGATCTTCAGCTCAAGCTCAACGCCATCGGCGCGGCCATCTTCACCGCCTACTTCTTCCAATCGATCAAGACGATGGACGAGGAGATCTTCGTCCAGCAGGAGGAACAGCAGCAGCAGCAGACGCGCTTCGCGCCAATGACGAAGCACGAAGGCCAAAACCCGAAGTCGACCAAACCTATCGCACCGCATTTCCCATTCGGTATTCGGTCTTAGTCCTTCGTCATTCCCCTTTCACAACATGTCCATCCACGTCGCGCTCCACCACAAGACCCGATACACCTACGACAAGCCGGTCGGGCATGGGCCGCACGTCGTCCGGTTGAGGCCCGCCCCTCATTGCCGGACAAAGATCCTCAGCTATTCGCAGAAGATCACGGGCGGCGAACACTTCATCAACTGGCAGCAGGATCCCTTCGCCAACTGGAACGCCCGCCTCGTCTTCCCGGACAAGATGAAGGAGTTCTGCGTCGAGGTGGAGGTGGTGGCCGAGATGGCGGTCTACAACCCGTTTGATTTCTTCCTCGAGGACAGCGCCCAGATTTTCCCCTTCGCCTACGACACGTCGCTCAAGAAGGAACTCGCCCCCTTCATGGAGCTGCCGGCGCCCACGCCGCTCCTGCTCAAGCTGGTGGACGACCTGAGCGCGGCGTATCTGCTCAAGGGCGCGCGCACGAACGATTTTCTCGTCGAGGTCAACCAGCGCATCCAGCACGCCATCAAATACACCATCCGGCTCGAACCCGGCGTCCAGTCGCCCGAGGAAACGCTGGCCAAGGCGAGCGGCTCGTGCCGCGATTCCGGCTGGCTGCTGGTGCAGATCCTCCGGTCGATGGGTTTGGCCGCACGCTTCGTCAGCGGCTACCTCATCCAGCTCGCGCCGGACCTGAAATCACTCGACGGCCCCAGCGGCACGGAAGTGGATTTCACCGACCTGCACGCGTGGTGCGAGGTCTATCTGCCGGGCGGCGGATGGATCGGCCTGGACCCCACGTCCGGCCTGCTCGCGGGCGAGGGCCACATCCCACTCTCCTGCACGCCGGAGCCCAGCAGCGCCGCGCCCGTGACCGGCGCGGTGGACAAGTGCGAATCGAAGCTGCTCCACGAGATGAAGGTCACGCGCGTCTACGAATCGCCGCGCGTCACCAAGCCCTACACCGAGGAGCAATGGGCCGAGATCGAGAAGCTCGGCCACGCCATCGACGCTGACCTTACCAAAAACGATGTCCGCCTCACGATGGGCGGCGAACCGACGTTCATCTCCATCGACGATCCGGACGGCCCGGAGTGGAATTTCACCGCCACGTCGCAGAAGAAGCGCAACCTCTCCGACACCCTGCTCAAGCGGCTCCGGGGCAAGTTCGCCCCCGGGTCGCTCGTCCACTACGGCCAGGGCAAATGGTATCCCGGCGAATCGCTCCCGCGCTGGGCCTTCGGCTGCTACTGGCGCAAGGACGGCCAGCCCATCTGGCAACGGGAAAGCCTCATCGCCGAGGAGTCCGCGAACTACAAGCACGGCACCGAGCATTCCGCCAAGTTCATCAACGCCCTCAGCACGCGCCTCGGCGCGGACCCGAAATGGATCATCCCCGGCTTCGAGGATCCGTTCCATCACGTCTGGAAGGAGCGCCGCCTGCCGGCAAACGTCGATCCGCACAAGGCCGACTTGAAGGACGAAGAGGAGCGCGTGCGCCTCGCGAAGATCCTGGAGCAGGGGCTCGACAGCGTCGTGGGCCACGCGCTCCCGATCCAACGGGCCTGGAACAGCCACGCCCCTGTCTGGGTCAGCGGCCCCTGGTTTCTGCGCGGCGACCGGATGTTTCTCGCGCCCGGCGATTCCCCGATGGGCCTGCGTCTTCCGCTCGATTCCCTGCCGTGGGTGACGAAGTCGGACTACCCCTACATCAACGAACTCGACCCGACGGCGGAGCGTCCTCCATTGCCGTCGCCCGCCGAGTTCCGCCAACGCTACCTGCGCACGGAAACTCCCGAACGGCGCCAAGCCGCCACGCTCCGGCAGCGCGGTCAAAGCGCGGAGGATGCGAGAAAGCAGTCCCTGCGCGATGATCCGACCCGGCAACCCAAGACCGGCGAATCCGCTTCCTGGATTGTCCGGACGGCCCTTTGCGTCGAACCCCGAAACGGCAAGCTGCACGTCTTCATGCCGCCGGTCGCCACGCTGGAGGATTATCTCGAGATCGTCGCCGCCGTCGAAGACACGGCCGAGCAGCTCCAGACGCCTGTCGCCATCGAGGGCTACACCCCGCCGCGCGACTCCCGCATCAATGTGCTGAAGGTCACTCCCGATCCGGGCGTCATCGAAGTGAACCTTCATCCGAGCAAGTCATGGGACGAACTCGTGGAGCGCACCACCATCGTCTACGAGGAAGCCCGGCAAACCCGGCTCGGGACCGAGAAGTTCATGGTGGACGGCCGCCACACCGGCACCGGAGGCGGCAACCACATCCTCATCGGCGCGGAAACCCCGACCGACTCGCCGGTTCTCCGCCGGCCCGACCTGCTGCGCTCCCTGATCGCCTACTGGCAGAACCATCCGTCGCTGAGCTGGCTCTTCAGCGGCTTGTTCATGGGACCGACGTCACAGGCGCCGCGCGTCGATGAAGCCCGCAACGATTCGCTCTACGAACTCGGGATCGCCTTCAAGGAACTCGACCGCCAGATCGGGATCGCCGGAAACAACCAGGTCCCGCCGTGGCTCGCCGACCGGCTCTTCCGCAATCTGCTCATCGACTCCAGCGGCAACACCCACCGCGCCGAGTTCAGCATCGACAAGCTCTACTCGCCCGACGGCAGCTCCGGCCGCCTTGGTCTGGTCGAGATGCGCGCCTTCGAGATGCCTCCGCACTCGCGCATGAGCCTCGCGCAGCACCTCCTGCTGCGCGGCCTCGTGAGCAAGTTCTGGAAGGAGCCCTACACGAACGACCTCGTCCGCTGGGGCACCGACATCCACGACCGCTGGATGCTGCCGCACTTCTGCGAGACGGATTTCAAGGATGTCGTCCGCGACCTGCGCGACTCGGGCTATCCGTTCGAGTTCGACTGGTTCGCGCCGCACTTCGAATTCCGTTTCCCGCGCATCGGCGAGTTCGAGCAACGCGACGTCGAGGTGGAGCTCCGCACCGCGCTCGAACCATGGCACGTCCTCGGCGAAGAAGGCGCGGCCGGCGGGGCGGTCCGCTACGTCGACAGCTCGCTCGAACGGTTGCAGGTGAAAGCCCGCGGCCTCGTCGGCGACCGCTTCGCCCTCACGGTCAACGGCCGCCGTGTCCCGCTCCACAGCACCGGCACCAACGGCGAAGCCGTCGCGGGCGTCCGCTATCGCGCGTGGCAGCCGCCCAACTGCCTCCAACCCACCATCGGCGTCCACGCGCCGCTCGTGTTCGACCTCTACGACACCTGGAACAAACGGTCGCTCGGCGGCTGCCAATACCACGTCGCGCATCCCGGCGGCCTGAGCCACGACACGTTTCCGATCAACAGCTACGAGGCGGAGAGCCGCCGGTTGTCCCGTTTCTTCACGCAGGGTGCGACGCAGAAGCCGTTCGTTCCTCCGCAGGAGCCGGTGAACGCCGATCTTCCCTTCACCCTCGATCTGCGTGGCTGATTCCCAGCAGCAGTCGAACGACGGAACTGGCCTCCCGAAACCGGATCCGGTAGTCACTCCCAGACGCATGACGGCCAAGCCCGCCGATATTTCTTCCGCCACCGCCACGCTCATCGAAGGCTACAAACCGGAAAGCGGCGTCTTCGACGAGCTGATGGATCCCGATGGCGGACTCAAGCCGGCCTATGGCCCGCTTTTGGAAGCGCTGGGTCGCCTGACTTCGGACGATCTCAAGCGCCGCTGGGAAACGGGCCGGCGGATCATCCATGAACAGGGGATCACCTATAACGTCTACGGCGATTCGCGCGGGCTGGAACGGCCCTGGCAGCTTGATCCCATCCCGTTCGTCATCGGCCACGAGGAGTGGCGTTCGCTCGAGAAGGCCCTCGTCCAACGGGCCACCCTGATCAACCTCATCCTCGCCGACTGCTACGGAGCCCAGACGCTGATCCGCGGCGGCTGGCTGCCGCCCGCGCTCGTTTTCGCGCAGCCGGATTTTCTCCGGCCCTGCCACGGACTGCGGCTGCCGAACGACACCTTCCTCCATCTCTACTCGGCCGATCTCGCACGGTCGCCGGACGGGCAATGGTGGGTCATCTCCGACCGCACCCAGATCCCCACGGGCGCAGGATACGCCTTGGCCAACCGCCTCGTGACCTCGCGCATTCTGCCCGAGCCGTTCCGCGACTGCCATGTGCAACGGCTCGCCGGATTCTTCCGTGCGCTCCAGGGCACGCTTGCCGGAATGGCTTCGCGGCGGACGGACAATCCCCGCGTCGTCCTCCTGACACCGGGGCCCTACAACGAGACCTATTTTGAACAGGCCTGGCTGGCCCGCTACCTCGGGTATGCCCTGGTCGAAGGCCAGGACCTCACCGTCCGCGACGACCGTGTCTTCCTCAAAACCCTCAGCGGGTTGGAACCCGTCGACGTCATCCTGCGCCGCGTCGATGACGAATTCTGCGATCCGCTGGATCTCCGCAACGACTCGATGCTGGGCGTCCCCGGATTGGTCGAAGCGCTCCGCGCCGGCAACGTCTCCGTCGCCAACGCGCTCGGCACCGGCATCCTGCAAAGCCCGGCATTCCTTTCGTTTTTGCCCGGGCTTGCACGGCAGGTTCTCGGCGAGGATCTCAAGCTCCCATCCGTCGCGACCTGGTGGTGCGGGCAAAAGACCGCCCAATCCTACGTCCTCGAACACCTCGACGACCTGTTCGTCAAACCCGCCTTCCGGACCCATCTCAAGGGGAGCGATCCGGACCGCCGGCTGGAGGATGCGGAACGCGAGGCCTTGAAGAAACAGATCCGCTTTCAGCCGCATCTGTTCGTCGGGCAGGAACGGGTCCGCTTCGCCACGGCCCCGTCCTGGAACGGCGAATCCCTCTCGGCGCGTCCCGTCGGGCTCCGTGTCTACCTCGTGGCCACGAAGGACGGCTACCAGGTCATGCCCGGCGGATTGACGCGCCTCGCCCCGAGCGTGAACGGCCGGTTCATCTCCATGCAAAAGGGCGGCTCCAGCAAGGATACGTGGATCCTGAGCGAAAAGCCGGTCGACGAGGTGACACTGCTCCAGACTTTGAGCCGCGAGGTTGAGCTGCGCCGTGTCGGCAACAACCTGCCGAGCCGGATGGCCGACACCTTCTTCTGGATCGGCCGCTACTCCGAACGCTGCGACGCCACGGCCCGTCTGCTCCGCAGCACTCTGCTCCGTTTCAATCCGGAGAGCGCGGGCAGCTCCGCCGCGCTGCTCGAGCCTCTCCTCATCACGCTCTTCAAGCAGGGCCAGATCGGGGCGCTGGAAGACCAGCCCGAGCTCCGCAGCAACCCGGCCGCGCTGGAAACGGAACTGCTCGCCGCCATCTTTGATCCGGAACGGCGGAGTTCCCTGCGCGGCATCACGGACAATCTCCAGCGGCTGGCGATTGTCATCCGCGACCGCACCTCGAACGATCTCTGGCGCTCCGTCAGCCAGCTCGGCGAAAAGCTGGCCACGCCGACCACGAGCCTCGTCATGCTCGCGGGCGATGCGGTCGGGGTCATCAACCAGCTTCTCCTGGGCATCGCGGCTTTCCATGGGCTCGCCCGTGAGAACATGACCCGCGCGCAGGGCTGGCGGTTCCTCGACATGGGCATGCGCATCGAGCGGACGATCTACCTCTGCAACTTCCTCGATTCGGCGCTGCATTGCCCAGAGGCGGACAACCCCAGCGTCCTGGAAGCCGTCCTCGAAGTGGCCGACAGCACGATCACTTTCCGCAGCCGCTACAACCTCATGCCGAACATCGCCGCGGTCTACGACCTGGTGATGCTGGACGACACGAACCCCCGTTCGCTCCGGTTCCAGCTCGACCAGATGTCCAAGCACGTTGAGCGCCTGCCCCAGCAGAAGGACAACGCCCTCCCGAGCGAAACCGAGCGTGTCCTCATGCAGTGCCTGACACGCCTCCGGCTGATGGACCCGAGACCCCTCAGCAAGCTCAAGGGTGATTGGCACGAGAGCGAGGTCGGCGCCGTCCTCCAGGATGTCATCGACGCCATGCCGAAGCTCTCCGACGCCATCGCCGTGAACTACTTCGCCCACTCGGCGATCTCCCGTGCGGGAGGCGCATGAACTACGTCATCACCCACACGACGGTCTATGAATACTCCGAAGCCGTCACGGTCTCGCACCATGCGGCGCGGCTGAAACCGCGCATGACCGAAGTCCAGGACCGGCACGACTTCACCCTGCGCATCCTCCCCGAGCCCACCGTCTGGAACCGCCGCACCGACTACTTCGGGAACCGCGTCGCCTTCTTCGGCATCCAGGAGATCCATCGTCGTCTCGAGATCACCGCCGTCTCCCGCGTCTCCGTGAGACGCCAGACACCGCCGGTGCCGGGCCTCTCCCAGGAATGGGGAAAAGTCGCCGACCTGTTCCGCGACCCGGTTTCCCCCGAGGTGGTGGAGCCATACCAATACTGCTTCAGCTCCCCGCTACTGCGCGTCTCGATGGAGCTGGCCGACTACGCGGCGGGAAGCTTCAAGGCCGGCACGCCGCTGCTTACGGGCGTGCTCGACCTGACCAAACGGATCCACAAGGACTTCAAATACGATCCCGTCGCCACGACCGTCGCCACCCCGTTGGAAATGGTCCTCAAGCACCGCCGCGGCGTCTGCCAGGACTTCGCCCATCTGGCGATCGCCAGCCTCCGTTCACTCGGGTTGCCCGCCCGCTACGTCAGCGGCTACCTGAGGACACACGCGGCTCCCGGCAAGGCGCGCCTGATCGGAGTCGATGCGTCGCACGCCTGGTTTTCCGTCTTCTGCCCGAGCGTCGGCTGGATCGACTTCGATCCCACCAACAACCTCATGCCCGCCGAGGAACACATCACCGTCGCCTATGGACGGGACTTCAGCGACGTGAGCCCCGTCAGCGGCATCATCACCGGCGGCGGCCAGCACGAGGTGAAGGTCAGCGTGGATGTGGCCCCGGTGGAGGACTAGTCGCCGCCGGGGTCAATTAGCCGGACCAGCCGGTTCGGAAGGCTTCCCCTGATTGCCGTCCCGGCTCTTCAACCGCCGGAACATCACGACGTATTTGAAGATGAACAGCGCGGCGAAGACCACCCAGCAGGCGATCGAGATGATTCCACGGGTCGCAAAGGCGCCGACGATGCACGCGAACTGAACCAGCAGAAGCCCGAAGAGTATCCGGCGATTGTCTTTCATGGAGAGAGCGGAGGATCGGCCTACTGCGCGGAGATGCCGGGTTTTGTGAAGGCCTTCACATCGGTGAATCCGGCGGAGCGTGCGGCTTCAGTGGCCTTGAGCACCGTTCCCCACGGGGCTTCGGTGTCGGCTCGGATGAAGACGGGAAGCTTCTTGCCGGCGGCGGCCTTTTCCTTGAGCAGGGATTGAAGGCGTTCCGCCGTCACCGGCTGGGTGCCGAGGTAGATAGGACCGGATTTGGGAACCGTGATCACGATCTGGGAATCGCCCGCGCCGGCCTTCTCCGCGCTGCGGCCATCCGGCAGCGTCAGCGCCACGGCGGGCTGATTCTTGAAGGTGGTCGAGACCATCATGAAGATCAGCACCACCATGAGCACGTCGATCAGCGACACGATGATGACGCCGGGCATGGTCTTCTTCTTTTTCGAGATGAACTGCATGGCGGCTCCTCAGCGTTGGACCACGTCGGACTGTCCGTGACGGCGCAGGAACTCGTCGCAGACGTTCTCCATCTCGATGGCCAGGGTCTCCACGCGGCGGTTGAAGAAGCTCCAGGCCACCAGCGAGGGAATCGCCGCCAGCAGGCCGAACATCGTCGCGTTGAGCGCAGTGGCGATGCCCCGGGCGAACTCGCTGTTGTCGTTGGTCGGACCGCCTTTGCCGATGCTGGCGAAGAGCAGGATCAGGCCATAGACGGTTCCCACCAATCCCATCAACGGCGCGGCACCTATCACGATCTCCATGACGAACAGGCCGCGCTCCATCCCGGCGATTTCCTGACGCGCCCGGGTCTGGATGGCGTTGGCCGTCTCGGCTTTGGGCCAGTCGCGATGCGTGTCGGCGAAGAGCAGCAGCCGGCTGATGGGCGACGGGTTCTGCTCGCAGACCGAGCGGAGCATCGGCAGGTCGTTGGCGGAACGGCAGTTCTTGGCGGTGGTCAAGACAACCTCGGGCAGAACCTTGCCACGTCGCAGGGCCAGTGCCCGTTCGATGATGAGCGTCAGGCCGATGATCGACGTCAGGATGAGCAGGATGATGATGACAGTTTCCATTCGGGACTTTCGGGGTCGTTTATTGGAGGTAGTAGAAAGTGAAAGTGATCTTCCGCAGATCGGAGCCGATCTCGCGGCGCATTTCACGGGGCCACTCGGCATACTTCGACGGATCGATGATCGCACTCTGGCAGTAGAGGGTGAGGGCGGAATTGACGTTCGACTTCTTCACGGTCATGTCGGTGATGCGGCCGTCGGAAGCGAGATTGAACTCCAACTGCACTTCACCCACCTGGTTGACCGAAACGTTGTCGAGGATCTGGAGCCACCGCTCGCGGACGGCGTCGATGAACGCGGCGTCATAGGCTCCGAACTTGGAGCCCTGCACGTCGAAGCCCAGCCTGCCCTTGTTGGAAACCCCGCCTTGGATCTGGGTCCGCTCGGAAGGATCCCCGCCCCGCTGCCGCGCCGCCTTCGCCTCGGCAATGGAACGCGGACGGCGCGGCTGCTGGGCCGACTCGGCCAGGCCTTCTCCCGTTTCGCCGATCGCGCTTCCATCCACCGTCCGGGGTTCAGCTTTGGCCATGAGCGTTTCACCCGCCGGCTTCTGCTGGCTCTTCTTTCCGGCCTTTGTCGGCGAGGTGACATCCGACTCCTTCGCGTCGGGCTGCGCTGTGGAAGCGGGCTGCGGAACCGAGGGTTGGAGCGGGACGTTCTTCGCCTCCTCCGTGGAGCGTTTCCCGCGCGGTTTGCTTTCTGTGACTTTGACCAGCGGCTGCTCCCGTCCTTTCACATTCGGATCTTCCGAGGGTTTCGCCAGGTCGGGATTCGCCGCGCGTTGATCGACGGCTCCGTAGAACTTGGGTTTCTCCGGCGGAGTCGTCGCCGCCAGCGGATCGACGTCCAGAAAGGTCAGCCCCGAAGCCGGGGCGGCCTGGGCCTGTTGCTGGGCGGCGAGCCGCGCCTGAATCGCTTTCTGGGTGGGCGTGAGAAAACTCTGCAAGGCTTGGAGCCATGCGGGCATTCCCCTCGGTTGCCACCAGCCAAGACGTTTGCCGATCAGGTAGGTCCCATAGCCGCCCGCATGCAGGAACAATGAAAACGCCACAGCCAACGCGAGCGGCTCCTTGAGCCTGCGATTTCTTATCGTTTGGCGGGCTTTTTCTGTGATTTTTTGGACGTTTGCCACGCGGATGACATATTTGTGGCAACCGGGTAAGCAATCCGAAGCAATGGGAAACCTAAAGCAACGCTTCCAAATCTCGGAGTTCAAAAACCGGACAGCCACTAGTTCATGGAAGGTATCAGGCATCTGCCGGAATGGCGAACGTGTCCGACAGAATTTCTCAGACTTCGAGGCTGCGCGTCTTAAGCAGATTGAGTTGGAGAGCGAATACTTTTCCCGTGAACCGGAACAGGCCGGATTGCGAGCAACCCGATTGACGTCAGACCAGATCAAAATTGCCGAGATTGCATTTCCACGGCTCGAACACAACGCCGACCTAATCTCCTGTCTCGACTCTTTGAAAATGTCCCCTTTTGGCGGCGGTGGCGGTAGCCACCGTCGGCATGACGGAGAGATTGACGATGAGTGCGAAGGAACGGCGG
>JAYTUE010000050.1:0-10547 GCA_043744715.1 Verrucomicrobiota bacterium
AAACGGGGTGGTGACGACGGTGGCGGGCGGAGCGACGAGAGGATTCGCCAACGGGCCGGGGGCGGAAGCTCGTTTCGACGGGGCGACGGGACTGGCGCTGGACGCGCAAGGCAACGTGCTCGTCGTGGAATTGAGCGGACGCATCCGCCAGATCGATCCCGCCGGGGTCGTGACCACACTGGCCGGCACCGGCAAGGCGGGAGGCAAGGATGGGCCGCTCCTCGACGCGACGTTCGACGAGCCCACCGGCATCGCAATCGGCCCGACCGGCGACATCTTTGTCCTCGAAACGGGCGCTCACCGAATTCGCAAAATCTCCGGTGGGCGTGTCACCACCATTCACCGGGGACTTCCACCAACGCCCTAAATGCGGCTTGAAAACACTGTGAAAATCATGCGGCCCACCTAGGTTCGCGCCATTCCAATGCGAACTGTTTGTCCATCGACAACGATCAAATCTGCATAGCCCTTTCCGGAAACCATGAAGACAATTCTCACAACCGCACTCGTCGGATGGATCGCGTGTTCCTGTCTGCTCGCGGCTGAACAGGTGACCACGACTCAGTGGCCGCAATTCCGTGGCCCGAACGGAAACTCGATCGCCGTCGGGCAATCCATCCCGCTCACATTCGGCCCGGAGAAGAATGTCCGCTGGAAAACCGCTCTGCCCGTCGGGCATTCGTCGCCGTGCATCTGGGGCGACCGCATCTTCCTCACCGGGCATGTCGGCACGACGCTCAAGATGATCTGCGTGCGAGGAACTGACGGACAAATCCTTTGGGAACGCGAGCGGCCGATTGCCAAGCTGGCCATTTATGAACATGTCGCTGGCGGCCCGGCCAATTCCACACCGGCGACCGACGGCGAGCGGGTGGTCTTCCAGTTCGACGACTTCGGAGTGGTGGCCCTGGATTTCGCGGGAGAGCTGAAATGGGAGAGGAAGTTTCCTTCGACCGGAAACACCTTCAGCTACGGTGCGTCGCCGGTCCTCGACGACGGCAGCCTCTATCTCAATCGGGATGGCGGAGCGGACTCGAGCCTCCTGTGCCTTGACGTCACGACCGGCAAGGAACGCTGGACCGCGCCGCGTCCCGGCAAGATCGGCAGCTTCTGCACCCCGTATGTGTGGAAGGGAGACGGAGCAAAGCAGATCCTGGCCGGCGGCACCGGACGACTGGAGAGCTTCGACGCCCGCACCGGCGATCCCGTTTGGCAGGTGGCCGGCTTGCCGATCTTCGTCTGTCCCTCACCGGTGGCGGCGGACGGAATGATCGTGTTCGGCGGCTGGACGACGGCACATGTGGCAGGGCGCACCCGCGTCGAGTCCGCGTTCGACGACGACTCCGGAGTTTCTCCTGCAGCGATGAAGGATCCCGCGGCCTTCTTCGCGCAGTTCGACACGAATAAAGACGGCAAGCTGTCGGTCGACGAGTTCCCGAAGGGTCGTGCCAAGGACGCCTTCAACTACGGCGACAAGAATAAGGACGGCTTTGTGGACATGGCGGAATGGGCCCCGTTCTATTCGGAACAAGGGACCGCCCCTGGACGAAACGTGCTGCTGGGGATCGCACCCGGCGGCAAGGGCGACATCACGCAGTCGAACGTAAAATGGAAGGCAACCAAGGGACTCCCCTACGTCTCCTCGCCGCTGGCGTATCGGGGCCGGGTCTACCTCCTCAAGGCTGGCGGTTTCATCTCCTGCCTCGATCTGGCGACCGGCAAAGCCCTCTACGAATCCGAACGGCTGGGAGTCGCGGGCGAATACTACGCAACGCCCGTCGCCCTGGGAGAACACATCGTCATCTGCGCGCATCGCGGCACGGTGTTCATGGTGAAAGCCAGCGACACGCTCCAGGTCGCCGCGACCAATCCGCTGGGCGAAGCCATCTACGCCACGCCGGCGGTTGTCGACGGCACCTTGTATCTCCGCACCGAAAACCACCTATGGGCGTTCGGCAAGTGAACCGGCTGCGGCAAATCTTTCTCCCATCAGGAACAACCGGATCCTTGGAAGCATGGCGGCATTGGCGCTTCTGTTCGCCGCTTCTGCCAGCGGCCAGACGCTGGGGCGCTACAAGCTGCTGGAGCGCGTCGGCGAAGATGGGTGCGGCGTGGTCTATGTCGCGGAGCAGACCGAACCCGGTGCGGCGACACGACACGCTGAAGGTGATCAAGCTGGGGATGGACACCAAGCAGGTGGTGGCGCGGTTCGAGGCCGAAATCGATAGCCACCTCGTCACCGTGCTCGCCGGCCAACGCGTCGCCGCATCGAGCACGAAAGTCGTCGGCCTCCACATCACGAGTGCTCCCTGAATCCGACCAAAGTTTCGCCTATTCCTTGGCCAACGCCGCCGCTTGCCGCGCGGACAGGACCTTCTGCGAAGGACGGTAGTTGGCGATGAACTCGCGGCGGAATTCGGCGAACGTCCCCGCCGCAAGGTGGGTTCTGATGTCTTCCATCACCTTCAGATACATGTGGCTGTTGTGGATGCTGACCAGCCGCAGGCCGAGGATTTCGTTCACGTTCAGCAGATGGCGGATGTAGGCGCGGGTGTGGTGTTGGCAGGCAAAGCAGGTGCAGCCCTCCTCGATGGGTCCGAAGTCCATCTTCACCGCCCCGCCCTTCACGGCGTAGGTGCCCTTCCGAGTGAAGGCGGTGCCGTTGCGGGCGACGCGGGTCGGCAGCACGCAGTCGAACATGTCCACGCCTCGCGCCACGAGCTCGACCATCTGCGCCGGTGTCCCGAGGCCCATGGCGTAACGTGCTTTGTTCGTCGGGAGATGCGGTTCGGCCAGTTCGACGGCCTTCATCATCTCGGGCTCGGGTTCACCCACGCTGACGCCGCCGATGGCGTAGCCGTCGAATTCCATCGCGACCAGTTCCTTGGCGCACTTCTCCCGGAGCTTCGGATCGACACCGCCTTGGCAGATGCCGAAGACGAATTGCCCCTCGGCCCGGGGTTGCACGAGGCATTCCTTGGCCCAGCGCAATGTGCGGTCCACGGCGTTCCGCGCATCCTGCGCCGAGCAGCCGTGCGGCGGGCATTCGTCGAAGGCCATGGCGATGTCGGATCCGAGCACGCGCTGGATCTCCATCGATTCCTTCGGCCCGATGAAGAGCGGCGATCCGTCCAGATGCGACCGGAACTCCACGCCGTGCGCCTTGATCTTGCGGATCTTCGCGAGGCTGAAGACCTGGAAGCCGCCGGAGTCCGTGAGGATCGGCTTGTCCCAGTTCATGAATTTATGGAGCCCCCCGGCGGCGGTGATGATCTCCAGGCCGGGCCGGATGTTCAGGTGGTAGGTGTTGCCGAGAAGGATCTGCGTGCCCATCTCGTTCAGCTCGCGGAGATCGAGGGCCTTGACGCTGGCCTGCGTGCCCACCGGCATGAAGACGGGCGTCTCTACCACCCCGCGCGTGGTGGTCAACCGGCCCCGGCGGGCCTTGGACGTCTCATCCGTCTTGAGCAGCTCGAACATAGGCGCGGGAGAGTGGCGGAGGAAGAATCGGACGGGAAGCCTAGAGGCGGTTGCGGGATAGGCATTGGCTGAATCGTTGAACCCGTTTATTTTCCTCCACCATTTCCGCGTCATAACCATGCCCTCTCGCACCCATCACATCCCGTTCGGGTCGCCGCCTGAAATGGGTCGCAAGCCTGTTTCTGGTTCCTCGCTGTTTTCAGTGGGTTGGTGGGGCCGTTCGCGCCCGTGGTTGGCTGGGGTGAGGGAGAACGCGGTCGAGCAGTCCAGAGCAACTCGGAGCCGCAAGACGCATGGTTACCCACCGAAAACAGCGAGGAACCACATTGCCCTTCGGGCACGGGCAAACAGGCCACCCCATTTCTCAAACCGCTCTAGCAGCCCGTCAAAGAACACCCGGTCCCCTGACCGGGTGTTCTTTGACGGGCTGCTAGCCGGGGATGTGGTGGACGTTTCAGCGTCCGCACCGGTTGCCGAGGAATGCGAGAGCAGGAGGCGCTGGATTATCCCACGCCGCGCCGGCGCAAGACCTGCCTCACCGCCTCGGTGCCGCTGAGTTGCTGGGACGGTTTCACACCGGCGCGGAGCAGCGCTTCGACCACGCCGGTGTAGTTGCCTGTCTCGCGGTGCCAACCGTGTTCCGAACCGAAGGTCGCCCAGCCGATGGGCGGGGCTTTGTGGTCGGCGTCGAGCAGGTCCAGCGGCGGGCGGTGCAGGAGGATGGCCTCGACCATCTCCAAGTTTCCATGGAACGCGGCCCAGTGGAGCGCCGTGCCCTGGTGTTGCCCTTTGGCGGCCACCGGCCAGCCGGCTTCGAGCATCAGCCGGACGGCGGCGAGGTTGTTGTTGCGGGCGGCATGGGCCAGATGGCGCTGGGTGGAAGCCGAAAGGCCGGCCACCAGTCCGGGATGAGCGGCCAGGAGCGCCTTCACCGCCACCCCATCGCCGCCGAGCGCAACCGCGAGCAGGTTCAGCTCGGCCGGGCTTCGCTCCATAAGCAGCCGCAGCACCTCCAGGTGGCCGAACTTTCGCGCCGCTTCATGGGCCGACACATCCGCACCGAGGGTCCATTGGTAGATCGTGCCGCCGGACCGGGGATTGATTTTCGGAAAGAATTCGTCGGCCACCCGCATCGAGATGGAACTGGGATCCGCATCGAGATGCCGACGGACACGATCCGCGTCACCGAGAGCGGCGGCCAGGAGCAGATCGGTCCAACACCCGCGCCGGACGAGGAACCGCGCGACCTCCTGCCGCTCGCCGAGCATCCATTGGGCGGGCGTGGATTCGTGGTCCACATCACGCGCATCGATGTCGGCTCCGTGGTCCAGCAGGAACTCGGCGATCTCGACGGTGCTGGCGAAGTGCAGCGGCGTCTGGCCGTCACCGCCACGGGCGTGGACCAGCGACGGATCGGCCGCGAGCAGTTCGCGGAGCCGGTCCATCCGGCCGAGCCGCGCCGCCGCGTGGACATCCACCACGGCCCCGCGCTCGATGGCGTAGGCGGCGAGCTCGGGCGGAGCGCCGTGAAGCAGACCGAATCCGCCGGCCCACCAGCGGCTCTTGGCGTTGAGGTCGGCGCCAGCCGCGAGCAGCACGTCCAGCATCTCGCGACTTTTCGCGTAGATGATGACCGGCGAATCGAAGGGACCGATGGGCTCGTTGAGGCGGGCTTTGATCGCGGGATGGCGGGTCAGCAGCTTGGCGAATAGGACGGCGTCGTCCGCGTGGAAGGCGTCCTTGAACAGCTCCAGCGGATCACGGGTGTCGAGCAGGACGGAGTGGACGTGTTCCTTCAGCTTCGGCCAACTGGCGAAGCCGTGTTCGCGGGCTAGCACGAGCTGAGCATCGGAGAGCGAGACGGCTGTCGTTCGGAGTTCCGATTCCACCTTGGCGGAATGGTCCGGGTGGTTTTCCCGCAAGCGCCGCAGCGCGTCGGGATGGCCGGACTGGAAGGATTTGAGGAGGTCTTTGGCCTGTTTCCGGAGTTGCTCCAGATCAGGACGAGCGGGCAGCGATTTGGACATGGCACCTTTCTGCTAAAGCCCGAGGTCCGCTGAACGGGCAGCATCAAGGTTGTGTTGCTACCGACGATTGGCAGGTGGGCTCAGCCCTTTCCGCGGACCCGGATGCGTCCTGAACGCCCCGGCAAGGGACCAAACCCGGCCAGCGAGGTCAAGCCGGTCTTCCATCCGGAGGCCGTCCGTCAGAAGACCGGCGCTCCAAAAACCTCGGTAGCCGTGGATGTGGGCCGCGCATTTCAGCCTGGGCAGTGGGATTTCCGAATCCGTCCAGCGCCGATTAACATCGGCGGCTACCCGTTCAGACACGGCAAGGAGCAGGAAGTCGGAACGAACGGCGGGCACCGCCTCGGACGATCACATAACCCTTGTTTCGGCGGGCGAAGTTATTCCAATTTCAGCCATGCCACGTTCCGCCTTGTTCCTGAGCCGCGCCGCCATGATCACCATCGGCATGGTCGGTCTTCATCTCGCTCCATCGCTCGAAGCCGCCGCGGATCCCAACGCCAAGCCCGACCTCAACCGCTTCACCCCCGTCGTCCTGACCCAGGGCTCGCTCGATGAGCCGATGGTCTTCGAGGTGTTAAAGGACGGCCGCGTCTACATCGCCGAACGCAGGGGCGCGCTCAAGGTCTACGACCCGAAGATTCCCGGCGTGAAAACCATGGGCGTCCTCTCGGTCAACACCAAGGGCAACCAGGAACAGGGCCTTGCGGGCATGACCATCGATCCGAAGTTCGCGGACAACGGCCACGTCTACCTTTTCTATTACCACCCGACCGCCGCCAAGGCCGTCATCAGCCGCTGGGAAATCCGCAACGACGTCCTGGTCGCGAACTCCGAGAAGGTGATGATCGAATTCTCCGCCCAGCGGGAGACCTGCTGCCATACCGGCGGCGGCATGACCTGGGACGGCGACGGCAATCTCTACATCACCATCGGCAACAACACGGGCAACGACCTCAAGGCCCACACCGACGAGCGGCCGGGCCGTAGCAGCTGGGACGACCAGCGCGGCGCGGCCAACACCGACAGCCTCGAAGGCAAGATCCTCCGCATCCACCCCGAGCCGGACGGCACCTACTCGATTCCCAAGGGCAACCTGTTCCCTCCCGGCACTGCGAAGACCCGCCCGGAGATCTACACGATGGGCCATCGCAATGCGTGGCGCCCGTCGATCGACAGCAAGACGGGCTTCCTCTACTGGGGCGAAGTCGGCCCCGATGCCCAGACGGACACGGAGATCGGCCCGCGCGGTTATGACGAACTGAACCAGGCCCGGGGCCCGGGATTCTTCGGCTGGCCCTATTTCGTCGGTGAATCCGCCTTCCCCTGGTATGACTACGCGGCCAAGAAACCCGGCGCGCAGAAAGACCGCCTGAAGCCGGTCAACAGCTCGCCCAACAACACCGGCCTCAAGGAACTGCCTCCGCTGGCCCCGTCGTTCATCTATTATCCCTACGCCGTGTCGGACAAGTTTCCGGAGCTCGGCACGGGCGGACGCTCGGCGGTGGGTGGCCCGATCTACCATCGCTCGGACTTCAAGGAGCCGAAGCGTCCGTGGCCGGCCTACTTCGAGAACAAGTGGATCGCCACCGATCTTTCGCGCCGCTGGATCATGCTCATCTCGATGCAGGAAAACGGGGACTACAAGTCGATAGAGCGCTTCATGAGCGGCTACCGGCCGGTGGAACCGATCGACATGAAGTTCGGTCCGGAGGGCGATCTCTACGTCCTCGAATACGGCGGCCGTTGGTTCCAATCCAGCCCCGAGGCCAAGCTCGTCCGCATCGAATACGAAGGCGGCAACCGGAGACCCATCGCGGTCGTGGCCTCGAACAAAACGGGCGGAGTTCCTCCGTTTGAAGTGAAGCTTTCTTCCGCCGGCACGACCGACCCGGATGGCGACAAGCTGAGCTACCGTTGGGAGATCTTCGAGGCCGGACGCGACCCCCGCGTGTTCACGACGCCCGATCCGACCGTTCGTTTTGAAGGCGTCGGATCGGCCGTGGCGCGTCTCACCGTGACCGATCCCGCCGGAGCCAGCGACAGCAAGTCGGTCGGCATAATCTCCGGCAATGAACCGCCGCGCGTTTCCATTAAACTCTCGGGCAATTCGACGTTCTTCTTCCCCAACCAGCCCCTGCCCTACTCCGTCGAGGTCAACGACGCCGAAGACGGCACGCTGGCCAGCGGCAAGATTCCCGCCGACCGCGTCGCCCTCAGCATCGACTACGCGGCCCAGGGATTCGACGTCTCCAAGTTGAAGGACCTGGCCCGGGGAGATGCCGCGGCGGCGCGTTTCCCGGTGGCCCAGGCGCTCATCGCCCAGGGCAATTGCAATGCCTGCCACCTCGTCGAAGGCAAGCTCGTCGGACCGAGCTTCACCCAGATCGCCGCCAAGTATGCCGGCGACGCCTCCGCCACGGACCGGCTCGCCAAGAAGATCGTCACCGGTGGCAGCGGGGCCTGGGGTGAAGTCTCCATGCCGCCCAACGCGACCATCGCCGAGAACGACGCTTCGACGATCCTCAAATACATCCTGACCCTGGGCGACAAAGCCGGACAACCGTTGCCGCTCACAGGCTCGTTCTCGCCGCAACTCCCGACAGGCGACGCTGGACGCGGATCGTTCATCGTCCGTGCCGTCTACACGGATCAGGGCGGCGACGGCGTTCCGGCCCTTACGGGTGAAAGCATCCAAGTCCTGCGCAGCCCCACCTTGGCGGCGAACAAACCCGACGTCTCGAAAGACATCGAAGCAACCGACCGCAACGCGACCGCGAAGCCCGGGAGCCATCTCGCGTTCACCGACGTGGATATGACCGGCATCAAGCAGCTTGAAATCGCCGCCACCGCCACCCGCCGCGACAACCAGGCCGGCGGTGAGATCGAGATCCGCCTCGACTCACCCACCGGTGAATTGTTGGGAACCGCCAAGGTCGAGGTGCAGGAACCACGCGCACCCGGAGCGGGGCCCGGCAACGCCGCCGCCGCTGAAGCCGCCGGCGGAAAGTCCGTTTCCGGAAAGAATCCGCCGGCAAATCTCCCGGCGGGTGGAGGCCGCGGCAACCGGCCGGCGGCCACGGTCAAAGTCGATCTCAAGGAAACCTCCGGACGCCATTCAGTCTATTTCGTGTTCAAGAACCCCGCCGCCAAACCCACAGATCGCCTGCTGTCCCTGACCACGGTGAAGTTCAACAACCAGAAGCTCTGAACAGGCCTGGGGCGTCATCTGCTGACAGACGGACTGAGCTGGATCAAACGCCGGAAGCCAGCGATCCGGGATCATGAATGATCAGGTTGGTCGGAAGACCCGTCCGTCCTGACCGTATTTCCGTAAGGCTGGAATCCCGGTTTGAACAAGGTTCACCATTCCGGCGTAGCTCGACTCGTTCACCATCCATGCCCAACGATTGGACACTTTGGTCTGGTTTAAGACTTGCCTCTTGGGCTTCGAAGACTCTGATTGGTCCTATTCCAGATTATCTTGGGTTCCGGGTCGGGTTCGATTTGGAAAAGGTCATGGGCTGCTAAAACGATTCAACTTATGCGCAATTCGCATCTTCGCACTTTTTGGAACTGTCTCATCGTTGCGCTTTGGTGTTTCACCTTTGGACGTGAAGTCCGGGCGCAGGCCACGGTGACCAACATCATCCGGGGCGACATCGCGTATCCCGGGGAACGCGACACCTACACCTTCTCGCTGACATCACAGAAGCGTTTCTATTTCGACGCGTTGACGAATGTCTCCGCGCTCGTCTGGTCCATCGCCGGGCCGCCGGGGGTGATCGTGACCAACCGTTCCTTCAACAGCTCGGACGGAAATGCCGGGAACCCTCTTCTCGTCCTGCCATCCGGCAGCTACACACTGACCATCGAGGCATCCGGCGGTGCGACCAACGCCTACGCCTTCCGCCTGGTGGACCTGGCCGAGGCCACGCTGCTGACGCCGGGTTCCACGGTGACCAACGGTGCGCTGCTCGCCAAACGCGCGGATTTCTACCAGTTCACGGCGGCGGCGGGGGACCAGTTCACCTTCACGAACACGCTCTCCAACGGCTCGCTGTATTGGCGGCTGGTCGGACCCTACAACAACTATTTTTTCCAGCAGGGCTTCGGAACCGTCGCAAGGACCACCCTGCCCGACGCTGGAACCTACGTGCTATTCGTCGAGAGCGACATCTCGAACAGCACGACGAACCTCTATTCGTTCGTGGTCAATCCGGTCGGCAGCGCTCCCCGCACTTTCAGCGGGACGCCCCTGTTGTTCGGGACCAACTACTCGGGCACGCTCGCCCCGGCTGGCGTGACCAACGCCTTCACCTTCACCATCGCCCAGCCGACATGGCTCCTCATGGATTCGCTGACCAACCAGAACAGCCCGCAACGGCTGATCCTGGGACCGGGCGGCACGGTCGTCGCCAATGGGGGCTACGGATTCAACTGGAGCGTCGGACAGAATCTCTTTTTCGCCCCGGCCGGCGACTACCAGATGAACATCACCGGCGGCAGCTACACCGGTGGCTACCTTTTCCGGATGCTCGATTTTGCCTCGGCCGATCCGGTCGTCTTGAACTCGGTCGTCAACGGCACCAACCAGCCAGCCTCTGGCAGCCGCCTTTACAAGGTGTCGCTCACATCCGGACAGAAGGTCTATTTCGACGCCCTCAGCTACAGCGGATACTCCTACATTAGCATTCCGTTCTGGAAGCTGCTGGACCCGTATGGGAACCAAGTTTTCGACACCGGCTTTTCGGACCAGGGACCGTTTCTCATAGGAGCCACCGGGGACTACCTGTTGCTGGTTTACGGCTACGACTATGAACCCAGCGCGTCCGGACCCTTTTCCTTCCGGGTGGTGTCGGTGCTCGACGACGCGCAGTCCATGCAGTTGAACACGACCGTCACAGGGGCGATCACGCAGCCGGGCCAAGCCCGCACCTACACGTTTTCCCTGCCCGCCGCGACGACGGTCTCCTTCGACAGCATTTCCAACGTCGCCAACATCCGTTGGACCTTGCGCGGGTCGCAGGGCGTTCTGGC
>JAYTUE010000051.1:0-2683 GCA_043744715.1 Verrucomicrobiota bacterium
CCGCGCCAGATCGGGCCGATGTTCCCGGCCTTCCTCGACTTCAAGTGCGACGAGATGCACGTGGAGATGGCCAGCCGCGAGTTCGCCGAACTGGAACTCATCGGCCAGATCGCCCAGCGCTGCGACGCAGCCGTGGGCATCGTCGACGTGAAGAGCTACTACATCGAAACGCCCGAGGACGTTGCCCGACGCATCAAGCGCTGCCTCGAATTCGCTCCGGCCGACCGCTTGGTCTTCGCGCCCGACTGCGGCCTCAGCCAGACCGCGCGCTGGGCTGCCAAGCGCAAGCTCAAGGCCATGTGCGACGGGGCGAAGCAGGTGCGGAAGGAACTCTAACCATCACCTAACGCAAGGGCTGCCCTTGCGAGTGAACCGGTAACGCGCTTGTCTTTGCTCGAACCGAGGTCTCCAGTTGGTTAGCGCCATGAATATCGCCTGCCCGACCTGCCATCAGCAAATCCTGCTGGATGACATTAACGTGTCCAAGGACATCGCCCTTTGCCGACGCTGTGAAAAGACCTTCAGCTTCGCGGACCTAACTGCGGACAGGATCGACACAAACCTCGACCTGACAAAGCCGCCCAATGGCACGTGGTTTCAGAGCAACCCGAGAGGATTTGTTCTGGGCGCGACAACGCGATCTGCTGAGGCTTTTTTCCTGGTGCCCTTCACGGCGTTCTGGTCGGGATTGTCTATGACTGGAATCTATGGAGCCCAGATTATGAAAGGAGAGTTGGACTGGGGAATGAGCCTCTTCGGCCTGCCTTTTTTGGCGGGAACCTGCTACCTTGTTCCAACCGCCCTAATGAAGTGCTGTGGAAAGCAGGAGCTTCGCGTCGAGTCAGGACAAGGGGCTCTCTTCACCGGCATCGGACCTATCGGTTGGCGTCGGCGTTTTGACTGGAGAAGCGTCGCAAGGGTCCGTGCCGCCTTATCCAAGTGGCAACAGAACAACCGCTCCGCCCCCATCATCTCTCTTGAAGGCACGAAGACGGTGCGGTTTGGAAGCATGATCAACGAGGAACGACGCGACTACATGCTGAACGTTCTGAAAAGCTTGGTGGGGAAAAACTGGTAAGCATGCCGAGGCTGATCCAACCGCATCAAAGAGACACGGACTTCATTGCCGACATTGCTTCGGCACGCGCCGAAGCCGACGAACTTCATGTCTGGTGGCTCGGCCAGTCCGGTTTCCTCGTGCAATGGCAGGGGCGCCATCTCCTTTTCGATCCGTATCTCTCGGAATCGTTGACCCTGAAGTATGCCACCACCGACAAGCCGCACATCCGCATGACCGAACTAGTGATCGATCCGTCTCGCCTAGACTTCATCGACGTCGTCACCTCCAGCCACAACCACACCGACCATCTCGATCCGGAAACGCTCCAACCCTTGGCCCAGGCCAATCCGCATCTGGTCATGGTCTGTCCCGAGGCCAACCGCCTCACCGTCCGCGAACGCTCCGGCCTGCCCGACGAGCGCATCCTCGGCCTCGACGCCGCGCCCGGTCAGGGGACCGGGCCGGCACAGCCCGAAGAAGTTCGCAGGAGTTCTGTAGGCCGGGTGCCCTCACCCGGCGTCGGCCCCTTCGAGTTCCACGCCATTCCCGCCGCGCACGAGGCGCTCGATACCGACAAGCTCGGCCGCCACATCTACCTCGGGTTCGTCGTGAAGGTCGGCCCATGGACTCTCTACCACTCGGGCGACACCGTTCTGTTTGAAGGCATGGCCGATCTCCTCCGCCCCTTCCAAATCGATGTCGCGCTCCTGCCGATCAATGGCCGAGCCCCTGAACGTCGCGTCTCCGGAAATCTCTGGGGCCGGGAAGCCGCGCAACTGGCGAAGGACATCGGCGCGGGCGTCGTGATCCCGTGCCACTACGACCTCTTCACCTTCAACACCGCGACGCCGGACGAGTTCGTCACCACATGCCGCGAGTTGAAGCAGCCGCATGTTGTCCTGAAGAACGGCCAGCGCTGGAGCGGACGGAAGTAGGCGGGTGACGCAGGCCTGAGACGGAATCACACGGTTGAAAACCAGCAGCGAGGCGACTGCGGTAAGGTAGGGCAGCGCATCTTGCCTGCCCAAGACGCTCCCGGCATGGAACCAAACGGGACGGGAGTGTCAGGGCGTTCGCCGGTGCAAAAAAACGGTCAGCAAGGGGCAGGCTGGAAGCCCGCCCTACCTTGAACTGCATCGTTCCGGATGAGGCCTGCGCCACCCTACGGAGTCTGTGGAGTCATCCCCGCCATCCATTCACCCACGGCTCGCTTGATCTCCAATCCAATCGCCGCTCGCGGCTTCGCGAACTTGGGCGTGAACCACGGGAACCCGCCCACGAGATCCGGCGTGACGAGGATCTGCCCGTCGCAATCCGGTCCCGAGCCGATGCCGATGGTGGGAATGGAAATCGCCTTCGACACTTCGACCGCCACTGGCGGCGTCACCAGCTCCAGCACGATGGCGAAGGCGCCGGCCTCTTCCAACGCGAGCGCATCCGCCAACAACGCCAGGCGCTGATCCTCGCTGCGGCCCTTGATGCGGTAGCCGCCTTCCTCCAGCACATGCTGCGGCAACATTCCCAGATGTCCGAAGAACGGGATGCCCGCCGACGTGATCGCCTTCACCTGCGCGGCGATGGAGCGACCGCCCTCGGCCTTCACCGCATCGGCCCCGGCGGCGA
>JAYTUE010000052.1:0-2679 GCA_043744715.1 Verrucomicrobiota bacterium
AGCTGCGTGACGACGCGCTCGGACAACAGCGGCACGATCCGGGCGACGCCGAGTTCCGTGGCTTTCTGGATGATCGAATCGATCAGCTTCCCCTTCGGCACCGCGAGCAGCAACGTGAGGCGAAACGGCGAGGCCGGCACTGGCTCGGTCTTAACGACCCGCAGATGAACCTCGCGTTTGGAGACCGCGTCCACTTCGCAGCCGAACACCTTGCCAGATCCGTCCAACACCGTGACCGACGCGCCCGGGCGCAATCGCAGCACGTTCGCCGCATGATGCGCCTCGGAACCGGTCAGCGTGAGCTGGGTTCCCTTGCATTGCTCCGGCGGCAGATGGAATCGGTGCATGGCCGACGCAGAAGGATTGTCTCCCGATTACCGGAACAACCGCTTCACCTTCTCGAAGAAGCCGCTGCTTTCGGGGTTCACGTCGGCTCCGCAGAGCGCGGCGAATTCCTCCAGCTTGGCCTTCTGCTGGGAGTTGAGCTTCTGCGGCACTTCCACCTTCACGCGGACGAGCAGGTCGCCGGTGCCGTAGCCCTGGACGTTTTTGATGCCTTTGCCCTTGAGGCGGAAGGTCGAACCGGTCTGGGTGCCGGCGGGAATCTTGATCTGGGCACCGCCGGCCAGCGTCGGCACTTCGACTTCGCCGCCGAGCGCGGTGACGACGAAGTTGATCGGAACTTCGCAGTGCAGGTCGTCGCCGTCGCGCTGGAATATCTCGTGCTCCTTCACGTCGAGGACGACGTAGAGATCGCCCGTGGGACCGCCGCGCAGTCCGCCTTCACCGTTGCCGGAGGAACGCAGGCGCGCTCCGGTGTCCACACCGGGCGGAATCTTGAGCTTGATGGACGAGGTCTTGTCCTTGCGGCCGGCGCCGTTGCACGACTTGCAGGGCTTCTCGACGATCTTGCCGCGTCCTTCGCAGCGCGGGCACGTCTGCTGGATGCTGAAGATGCCGCGGTTGCTGATGACCTGGCCGCGACCGCCGCAGGTCGTGCAGTTCTTCTGGCCGGAACCCTTCTCGGCGCCGCTGCCCTCGCAGCCTTCGCACGTGGCGGCCTTGGTGACGGTGATATCCTTTTCGCAGCCCAGCGCCGCCTCCATGAAGGTGATCTCCAGATCATAGCGCAGGTCCGAGCCGCGCTCCGGTCCGCCGGGATTGCGGCGTTCGCCGTTTCCGCCGCCGAAGAACGCGTCGAAGATGCTCTCGGCCCCGC
Organism: Verrucomicrobiota bacterium; assembly: GCA_043744715.1. Lineage (GTDB taxonomy): Bacteria > Verrucomicrobiota > Verrucomicrobiia > Limisphaerales > CANJSG01 > CANJSG01. The sequence goes on from JAYTUE010000052.1 coordinate 1,220, forward strand.
CGCCGCGGTTGCCGAATACCTGTTCGAAAATATCGGACGGGTCGTGGAATCCGCCGCCGCGTGCGCCGCCGGCGCCGGCCCGTTGCCGGGGATCGAAGGCGGCGTGGCCGTATTGGTCATAGGCCGCGCGCTTCTGCGGATCGGAAAGCGCCTCGTAGGCTTCGCCGAGCTCCTTGAACTTCTCCTCGGCTCCCTTGTCGCCGGGGTTTTTATCCGGGTGATATTTGATGGCCAGCTTGCGGTAGGCCTTCTTCAGATCATCGGCTGTGACACCCTTGTCGACGCCGAGCACCTCGTAATAGTCGCGTTTGGTCGCCATGTCGGTGCGCTTTCTCAGGCGTTGGCGTCGGAGATTTCAGCGGCGACACCGGGCTTCTTGGCCACGATGACGCTGGCGGGACGGAGGAGGCGGTCGCGCATCTTGTAGCCCTTGCGGAGCTGCTGGATGACGGTGCCCTCGGGCGCGTCGGCGGACTCCATCTGCGAGAGGGCTTCGTGCAGGTTCGGGTCGAACGGCCTGCCCATCGCTTCGATCTCCTCGACGCCGGATTCGGCCAGCACGCCCTTGAGCTGGCCCTGGATCATCTGCACGCCGGCCTTGAGCGATTCGATTGTGGTGTTCTGCGCGGAACCCGTGGCCGCCATGGCCATGTCGAAGTTGTCCACGACGGGGAGGAACTTGTTCAGTAGCCGTTCCTGGGCGGCGCGGATGCCGTCCTCACGGTCGCGGGCGGCGCGTTTGCGGAAGTTGTCGAAGTCGGCGTTCAGCCTGACGTATCGGTCCCAGGTCTCGTCGGCCTTCGCGGCCTTAGCCTGGATCTCGGCGAACTGCTCGGCGGTGAGGATCGTCTCGGAAGTGTCCGGTCCCCCCGCTTCGTTCGAAGCGGCGTTGTCCGGCTGCGTTTCATCTTTGTTCGGAACGTTGTCGCTGCTCATGAATGGAAATCTGAATTTCAAAGGCCGCGCAATCTAGGCAGGTCCCGCCCTCCCGGCAATAGCCCTGCTTTGGTTCGACATGTGGCTTGGAAAAGCCGGTTGATCAGGAAGCAGCCGACAAGCGTTCCTAGGAACACATGAAGTCGTTCTTCGCCGAGCTGTTCAAGTGACGCCGTAGAACTTGGCGCAGTTCCCGCCGAAGAACTTCGCCTGCGCTTCCGCCGAAAAGCCCGCCACGTAGTCCGCCGCCAGCCGATACGTCCGCTCGTAGCTGGCGGCGAAGAGGCAGACCGGCCAGTCGGACCCGAACATCAGGCGATCCTCGTCGAACGCGCCGAAGACAACGTCGAGGTAGGGACGGAAGTCAGCGGGCTTCCAGTTCGCATGATCCGCTTCCGTGACCATGCCGGACACTTTGCATGAGCAATTAGGAAGAGCGGCCAGCTGGCGCATCTGACGCGTCCACGGCTCCAGCAGGCCGTCCTTGATTGCGGGCTTGGCGATGTGGTCGAGGACGAAGAGCT
>JAYTUE010000053.1:0-10444 GCA_043744715.1 Verrucomicrobiota bacterium
TGTCCGGGCGTGTGGTCGGGAATGCCGTTGGCGCGGATCACCCGTTTGTCGCCCTCGATGGTGACGCTGATCCGGTTCGAAGTTGCCGTCGCGGCTGTCGTCGCCACCACCGGGCCTGCCTGCGCCAACAGACCAATCACGGGAAAGTCCGGCTCAAGGGAGCCACCGTGGCCCTCGTGTGCCTGGATGGATCCCGCGGCGAAGAAGACGGCCGCCAATACGAAACGGAGGACCGTCGAGCACTCGCCTGGCGAAGGATTGAATCGATTCAGCTTCATGGCAGGAAGCTGCGGTGCCTGTGTTAAGGAATTATGTAGCTGCGGTAAAATCCAGAATCACGCGACAAATCGTTCCCATTCCTCCCGCTTGAAGCCCACCAACCCTCCATCCTTGGCCACCACGAACGGCCGCTTCACCAGGTTCCCGTTCGCGGCGAGCAGGCCGAGCGCTTCGTCCTCGCCCATGGCATCGAGCTTCGGTCCAAGCCCGAGCGTTCGATAGTCCAGCCCCGACGTGTTGAAAAGCCTTCGGATGTCTCCGCCGTAGACGGCGAGCATCCGCTTCAGCTCAGCCTTGGTCGGAGGCGTCTCGCGGATAGCGAAGACTTCGTGGGCAACCTTGCGGTCCTTCAGAAACTTGAGGGCGCTCTTGCAGGTGGAGCAGCCGGAGTAGGCGTAGACTTTGATCATGGAACTCATTCTGCGGCTTGGCCGCGCTTCAAGTTCTCGAAGGGATTCCTCGATGGCATGGCTGGTAAGTGCCCGACCGGGTCGCCAGATGGCAAACCCGAATCAGCCTCAGAAGAGAATGCTGCCGATGAACAAGTCCAGCGCCCTGGCCAGGTGTCAGGCTTCGGAGTTCTTCCGGCGGCCGAAGATCCGCCGCAGCGTGCCGAGCGGAAGGCGGGCCCAGGCGCGTTCATGGATGTAGTAGAGGAATATCTTCGTGAAGACTTCGAGGCCCGCAATGCTGCCGGCAGTCTTCGCGGCATGGGCGGAATTCGTCGTCCCGCCGCCGATGAGATGGAGCGCCACGAAGCTGACGACGAACGTGTCGATCGTGCCGATGACGCGCCAACTGACCGCTTTCAGGATGCTGCGGATGTGGGAGTCGCGGAGCTGCTGTTTCTCGGCCTGCGCGGCTGATGCGGCGGCGGTCCCGGGATCGGAGGGGTTGTTCATCGGAGTGGTTGCCGGTTTGGCCGGTGGTTCACTGGAAGGTGCGGTAGAGCGTGCGGATGCTGAGGCCCATCACCAGCAGCCCTACCAGCACCATGGCCGGCTTGTGAGGGACACGTTTGCAGGCCCATGCGCCGAGCGGTGCCGCGAGCACGCCACCCAAGGCGAGACCGACGATGATCTGCCAGTTGGTCAGGCCGAGCGTGAGGATAAAAACGATGGACGAGGAGAGGGTCACGAAGAACTCGACTGCGTTCACGCTGCCGATGGTTTCGCGGATCGAATTGCCCCGGGCGATCAGGTTGGATGCCACGATCGGTCCCCAGCCTCCGCCGCCGATGGCGTCGACCATCGCGCCGAAAAACGCGAGCGGCGCGAGATGGGTGGTCACCTCCTTGTTGCCGGGCTTGCGGAACGCCTTGCGGATGATGACCGCGCCCATGATCAACAGATAGCCGGCGATGTAGGGCTTGAGCTTGTCGCCGGGCAGCGAGGTCAAGATGTAGGCGCCGATGGCCGCGCCGATGACGCCGGGGATGAGCAATCGTTTGAAGAGCGTCTTGCTGACATTGCCGAAGGCGTGGTGCGACAGGGCCGACGCGCCGGTGGTGACGCATTCCGCCGCATGCACGGTGGCGCTGGCCGCCACGGGCGGCACTCCGGCACCGATGAGGATGCTGGTCGCCGTCACGCCGTAGGCCATGCCCAGCGCGCCGTCGATCATCTGCGCGGCGAATCCGGCGAGGACGTAGTAGCCAAACTCGGCGGTAAAGAACTCCGCCATCATATCGCAAAGTCGTTATACTCGGGCTTCACCGCTTCGAGCGGCGGCTGGAGCATTCCAGCGGCGACGGTCGCGTTGGTCCCCTGCTCCACGAGGATGAAGGAACCGGTCAGGCGGTTGGTGGTGTAGCCGTCGTAGATCAGCGGCTTGGCGGTCTTGATGCGGATCTCGCCGATGTCGTTCAAAGCCAGCTCGGCCGGCTCAGGCTGCACATCGTAGTTGTTGATGTTGATCCGGCTGTCGATGGACGTGACCACGGCCTGGACGGTCTGCGTGGCGTGCTTGAGGAAATACTTTTTCCCGCGCTGCAACGGACGCGGGTTCATCCAGCAGACCTTGGCGTGGAGTTCGGTGCCCATGCCCGGAAGCACATCCAGCCCGACGACCATGTCACCCCGGCTAATATCGAGGTCGTGCTCCAACTGGATCGTAACGCTCTGCGGGCAGAAGGCTTCCTGGAGCTTGCCGTCGTAGGTCCAGATCTCCTTCACCGTGCTCTTCATTCCGCTCGGGAGGACCATGACTTTCTGGCCGACCTTGACGATGCCGCTTGCGACCTGGCCACTAAGGCCGCGGAAGTCGTGGAGCTCCTTGTTCGTCGGATTGTTCGGGCGGTTGACCCACTGCACGGGCAGGCGGAAGCCGTTCAGGTTCCAGTCGCTCGCGATGTGGACGGTCTCGAGGTGGCCGAGCAGGGTGGGGCCGACATACCAGGGCGTGTGCTTCGACGGCTCGACGACGTTGTCGCCGTTGAGCGCGCTGAGGGGGATGAACTTCACGTCCTTGATGTCGAGCAGCGGGAGGAACTTCTCGAACTCGGCACGGATCTCCAGGTAACGCTCCTCGCTCCAGTCCACGAGGTCCATCTTGTTGATGGCGATGACGAGGTGCGGAATGCGGAGCAATGACGCGATGTAGGTGTGGCGTCGGCTCTGCTCGATCACGCCCAGGCGCGCGTCCACCAGCACGATGGAGAGGTTCGCCGTGGAGGCGCCCGTGACCATGTTGCGGGTGTATTGGACGTGCCCCGGGGTGTCCGCGACGATGAACTTCCGGCGCGGCGTGGCGAAGTAGCGGTAGGCGACGTCGATGGTGATGCCCTGCTCGCGTTCGGCGCGGAGGCCGTCGGTCAGGTTGGCGAGGTTGATCTGGCCGCCGCCGGTGATGTCGGCGGAACGTTGGAGCGCCTCGATCTGATCCTCCATGAGCGACTTCGAGTCGTAGAGGAGCCGGCCGATGAGCGTGGACTTGCCGTCGTCAACGCTGCCGCAGGTGTTGAAGCGCAATAACTCGATTGGATGATTGGCGTGGGACATTCAGTAAAATCTTGATGGTGGAATTGAGCTACGCATTGCGAAGCAAATAGACACACAAAGCTCCTGACAGGCCTGAGCCAGCCAGGCGCGGCGTGCCTGACAGTAATCTCGGCATCTGGAACTTCGTAGCCGTAGCATTCTGAAAACTTGCTCATGGAGGTTGAACTACCACTCAGAAATATCCCGCTTTCTTCCGGTCCTCCATCGCGGCTTCGCTGGCCTTGTCGTCGGCGCGGGTGCCGCGTTCGGTCACGCGGGCGGCGGCGACTTCGCCGATGATGTCGTCCACGGTCGTGGCCGGGCTGTCGATCATGCCGGTGCTGATCATGTCGGCGATGGTGCGGACGCGGCAGACCATGGACTGAACCGGCTCGTTCGGCTTTGGATGACCGCCGGCGAAGGGATCGGGCTTGGTTGGGTCAGTGTGCGGCGGGGGCACGGGCAGCCACTGGCCGCCGCGGCGGAAGACCTCGCGGGTGTGGCTGAAGTAGATGTTGGGCACCTCCAGCTTCTCCTGCTTGATGTATTCCCAGACGTCCATCTCGGTCCAGTTGGAGAGCGGGAAGACACGCATGTTTTCGCCCTGGTTGAGGCGCGCGTTGTAGACGTTCCAGATCTCGGGACGCTGGTTCTTCGGATCCCACTGGCCGAAGGCGTCGCGGAAGCTGAAGAAGCGTTCCTTGGCGCGGGCCTTTTCCTCGTCGCGCCGGGCGCCGCCGATGGCGCAGTCGAAGCGGAACTCCTCGATGGCCCCGAGCAGCACGGGAATCTGGAGCTTGTTGCGGCTGATCTCGCCGGGGGCCGGAGTGGCGGTGCCATTGGCGATGGCCTGGTCCACGGTGCGGACGATGAGCTTTGCGCCGAGCTGCTTGGCGCGGCGGTCGCGGAACTCGACGAGCTCGGGGAACTCGTGGCCGGTCTCGACGTTGAGGAACGGCATCGGAATGTCCGAAGGGCGGAAGGCCTTCTCGGCGAGGCGGAGGAGGCAGATGGAGTCCTTGCCTCCGGAGAAGAGGAGCGCCGGGCGTTCGAATTCGGCCGCCACTTCACGCATGATGTGGATGGCCTCGGTTTCGAGATACTGGAGGTGATCTAGCTGGTAGGAACTCATGGATAAATCTCCTTAACCACGGGTCACGCTTGGGCCACCGCTTTACCACCCCAGGCGGCGTGCAGACCGCACTCGCGTTTTTCATCGGCCTTGGCGGGATCGAAGTAGTCCCACTCGTTGGGGAGGTCGTGCTGCTTCAGGTAGGCCTCCATCTCGGCGTCGCTCCAGTGGAAGACGGGACTGAGCTTGAGCGAATGGAAGTTTCCGTCGGGCGACACGATGTCGAGACCGGCGCGGTTCGGGTTCTGCACCTTGCGCAGGGCGGTGATCCAGACGGTGGGCGCCAGTTCCTTCATGCCGCGCTGGAAGGGCTCCAGCTTCATGGCGGTGCTGAAGGCCTTGATCCGTTCCTCGTTCTCCGGCGTGGGCTCGGGCATGCCGCCGAAGACGGCGTCGTAGTGGGCGGCGGTGACTTTGGGAATGTATGCCTTGATGTTCAGCTTGAGGCGGGCCTTCAGGTCCTCCGCGTGCTTGTAGGTGGCGGGACGGTTGTAGCCGTGGTCCACCCAGAGCACCTGGATGTCCGGCTGCACCTGGGTGACGAGGTGGAGGATGACGGCCTCGTAGGGGCGGAAATTGGTCGAGACGATGGCGCGGCCACCGGCCTGGGCGAGGCTCCATTTCACGATGTCGAGGGCGGACTTGTTCCGGAGATCGGCGTTGGCCTGGGTGATTTGGTCGGGAGTCATGGGAGATTCATGTGGGATCGGCGATGGGCGGACCCCGATTATCAATTAAGCGGTCAATTCGACGTAGTCGCCGGGTTTCAATTGATCCACGGCTGCCCGGATGGTCGCGGTCATCTGGGCGAGGACACGGAGGTTGTTGCTGGGGACGACCAAGATGGCGATGCGCCGGGACGTCAGGTTCTGCTGATAGCGGAGATTGCGATCCGACGTCACAAACGCATCGAAGCCTTCCTTCTCTGCCGCTTGCAGCAGGTCGCCGTTCACCAGTTCGCCCCAGCCCATTGTCTGGGCGGTGACGACCTCGTGGCCGGGCAGTTCCCGGCGCAATGGACGCGGCATGTTCACGTCGAAGAGCACCTTCATGCCACGCTGGCGAACATGGAACGTTTGGCGAACTCAAGAACAGCCTGGGCCTGTTCACGGGTGATGTCGGGAAAGGCGTCCAACCACTCGTCCAGGCTCACGCCCGCTTCCAGGTTCTCGAACAGGCTGTCGATGGGCAGGCGCGTCTTGTAGAAGCACGGCGCACCGCTGACCCGCTCCGGGTTGATCCAGATGAGCGGGGTCTGAGAATTCGGCAATAACGTGTCGTTCTTCATAGCAGCATCAACCGCGTAATCGTCAATATGCTCGGCTACATCTCGCATTTTTTAGGTGCGGCAAAGCAGCATCAAAATCCTGCAATGCAGCTCGCACTTTGGCTTTAATTGGTGGGACTTTGGCAGCGAGTTCTACTGCTCTTCGCAATCGAGTAAGCGCCACCACGAGAAAATGGAAATTACTCCACTTCCTGAAAAGAAACTCTTTGTCTTCAGGTTCAGACGAGTTGAGGCGACGACGTTGAAGATCAACGGTCCAAATTGCGAGATTCGCTAGTCTCCTTGCTCTCTCGTATGTGAATGCGTTGTCTGGCTTCATACCCGCACAGTCGGCTTACACGTCAATTGGAGGCCGCCGCTTCCGCCGGCTGTTCCTTCCAATAGACGCGCTCGACCCAGTCGCCGAAGCGTTCGCCGGCGAGGCGTTCGGCCTTGTAACGGACGAGGAGCGGGCGCAGCTCGGCTTCGGTGTCGGGTTCCTTCAGCAGGTCTTTCCAGACCTTGTTGAGGCGCGTGCCGTTCTGGTTGCCACCGAGCCAAACCTGATAGCGGCCGGGGCCTTTGCCCACGAACCCGATCTCGGCCATGTAGGGACGCGCGCAGCCGTTCGGGCAGCCGGTCATGCGGATGATGATCTCCTGGTCGCTCAAGCCCACGTCCGCGCAGACGGCTTCGATGCGGTCGATGAGGGTGGGCAGGAAGCGCTCGGACTCGGCGAGGCCCAGGCCGCAGGTCGGCATGGACGGGCAGGACATCGCGGCGGCGTGCAACAGGCTGGCCTGCTTTTCCGTCTTCACACCGTGTTCGTGGAGCAAGGCTGTGATGGGGTCCTTCTCGGCGTCGGTCACGTTCGCGATGAGGACGTTCTGGTTGGCGGAAAGGCGGAACTCGACGTTGCCGAACTGCTCGGCCACGCGGCGCAGGGCGGTCTTCTGCTTGGCCTTGTCGGTGTCCTTAATGCGGCCGGACTCGACGAAAAGCGTCAGGAACCAGCGGCCATCGAGGCCCTTCTGCCAGCCGTAGGTGTCGGACATGGTGATGAACTTGACCGGCTTCGCATCTTCCAGCTTGGCGCCGATGCGCTTTTCGACTTCGCCGCGGAACCAGGCGGCGCCCTTCTCCTCCAGCACATACTTGAGACGCGCGTGCTTGCGGTCGGTGCGGTCGCCGAAGTCGCGGTGGATGGTCAGGACGGCCTTTGAAACGGCGATGAGCTTCTCGCGGGTGAAGAAGCCGACGACATCCGCCAATCGCGGATAGGTCATGGTGTTGCCGTGGCTGCGGCCCATGCCGCCGCCGGCGGTGAGGTTGTAGCCGACCAGCTTGTCGTTCTCGATGATGGCGGTGAAGCCCATGCAGTTGGTGAAGACGTCCATGTCGTTCACCGGCGGAATGACGAAGGCGATCTTGAACTTCCGGGGCAGGTATTGCGCGCCGTAGAGGGGATCGACGAAGCCCTTGTTCTCCTCCGCGTCCAAGTTGAGCTGCACGCCGTCGATCCAAATGGCGTGGTAGGCCTTGGTCTGGGGCAGGAGCGCTTCGGAGACGGCCTTGGAGTCTTCGTAAACTAGCTGGCGCGCGCTGGTGATGGCGGGAGCGGGCGACGCCATGACGTTGCGGTTCACGTCGCCGCAGGCCGCCAGGGTGTCGACCATCGCCTGGTTGATCTCCTTCATCAGAGGACCGAGGCGATCCTTGACCACGCCGTGGAACTGGATGCTTTGGCGCGTCGTGACGCGCAGGGTGTTGTTCGCGCGGTGGGTCGCGAGGTCATCCATCGCGATCCACTGCTTCGCGCTGAGGACGCCGCCGGGAATGCGGCCGCGGATCATCCAGATGTAGAGCTTGCCTGTCTTGCGTAGGTCGCGGTCGTCCTGCTGGTAGATGCCGTGGAACTTCAGGAACTGCTCGTCATCGCCGGAAAAGCATGCCGCCGAAGGATCATGGAGAGTCGCGGCGATGTTGCCGGCCAAAGTTGGAATGGCGATCTTCAGGAGCTCGTTCTTGACGAGCGGCTTCTCGGAAACAGGTGCTTTGACAGCGATTTCAGACATATACTTAAGTTAGTTGCAGATGTTAAGTAGGTAAAAGAAAACCCACCGCTTAATAAAAGGCAAGGGAGTTTGCGGCACCCGTGCTTCGGAAGCAATTGGGGATTCAGTCCGCAGGAGGCTGCTGCAACTCGGCGGCAACGGATGATGGCCACCCCGGACTTGCGCCGAGCGGCTCCCCCTCTAAGGTTGCTGACCCGGTGGCCTTCACCCGTCCCAGGCCGCCAAGTCACAGCCGATATGAGCGCACAGCAGAAGTTCTATTATTTCGACAACAACGCCACGACCCGCGTCGCCCCCGAGGTGGTCGACGCCATGATTCCGTTCCTGCGCGAGATGTGGGGCAACCCCTCCAGCGCCTATTCCTTCGGAGCCCAGGTCCACGGCCATGTCGAAAAAGCCCGCGAACAAGTGGCCGCGCTCATCAACGCCGATCCAAAGGAGGTCGTCTTCACCAGCTGCGGCACCGAGTCCAACAATTCGGCCATCCATAGCGCGCTGGTAACCAACCCGACGAAGAAGCACGTCATCACCACGGCCGTTGAGCATTCGGCCAACATCAACTTCGGCGAATACCTCCAGAAACGCGGCTACGAGGTGACCTACCTGCCGGTCGATTCCGACGGCCAGCTCGACCTCGGCCTGCTGGAGAAATCCATCCGGCCCGACACCGCCATCGTCTCCGTCATGTGGGCCAACAACGAGACCGGCGTCGTCTTCCCCATCGAGGAGATCGCCGCCATCTGCCGCGGCAAAGGAGTGCTTTGCCACACCGACGCCGTGCAGACGCCGGGCAAGCTCAAGATCGACGTGAAGGCCCTGGGCGTGGATTTCCTCAGCCTTTCCGCCCACAAGCTCCACGCACCGAAAGGCATCGGCCTGCTCTACGTGAAGCGCCGGACCAAGTTCCAGCCCTACGTCATCGGCGGCCATCAGGAACGCGGCAAACGCGGCGGCACCGAGAACGTGGCCAACATCGTCGGCTTCGGCCGGGCGGCCGATCTGGCCATCGCCACCCTCGACGAGGAAAACACCCGCGTCCGCGCGCTGCGCGACCGGCTGGAATCCTTCATCCTGACGACCATCCCCAACACCCTTCGCAACGGGGCCAAGGAACCGCGCCTGCCCAACACGACGAACATCTGCTTCGAGTTCGTCGAGGCGGAGGCCATCCTCCTGCTGCTGGACGGCGTTGGCATCTGTGCCAGCTCCGGTTCCGCCTGCACGACGGGTTCTCTCGATCCGTCCCACGTCCTGTCCGCCATGGGACTGACTCCGATGCGCGCCCGCGGTTCCGTCCGCTTCAGCCTCGGCATCTACAACACCGAGGAGGATGTCGACTTCCTCATCAAACATTTGCCCGGGATCATCGCCAAACTTCGGTCGATCTCTCCCTTGAACCCGTCCCATCCGGACAACGACCAATACGACATCGAAGGAGCCCGCGAGAAACACGAGAAGGACCTAGCCGAGGCCATCGCGAAGGAGTGACCGGCTCTTCGTCCATCAATCCAAGCCGCGCAGGATCGCTCCGAGGATTTCGCCTCCGATTTCAATAACCGCCGGAAGGCCCGTCTCCGCGTAGAACGTCGTTTCAGGCACGGCCATCCCGCTGAACGGCGCACTACCCGACGCTTCGGCACGGCGAGCGCGGGCTTCCAGTTCCTCGATCTCTTTCGCGCGCGAGCGGGGCAGCCCGCCTTTCTGGATGAACTCAACGATGCGCTCAAGTTCACGGCGGTCGAACCAGACTCCATGCTTGGCACAGGTGTCGATGATCACTCCGGAATACCGGGCGTAGTTCGTCCGGTGCATCAGGTCGGAGCACACCATGCACCGGCGATATCGGATTTCGGACGCCGGTTCGACGTCGACCGCCGGGTCAATCGGACGGCTTACCAGCACGGAAGCCTGGCGTTCCTGGTCACGGCAGACCGTCTCGAAACTGATCTTGTCCAGCCACAGGCCGAAGCACCGGCTGCATTCATGGACGCTCGTCGGCCCGATGGTTCCGTGGAGCATCGACCCTTTGCAGTTCGGACACTTTTGAGTCGCCGGATCGGACTCCCACGCCACCGCCACCGCCCCGCAATGCCCGCAGAACTTCGACCCGAGGAACATCATCCCGAAGCATGTCGGGCACGCGACCGTCGCCAACCGCACGCCGCAGTGGCGGCAATTGGGCCAATCGGATGCGACTCCCGCTCCGCAGGAGTGGCAGCTCAGCGTCATGGCGTCATCCATGGCTTCTGCATACGACAATCCGGTCCCGCCTTGGTCGTAAAATCTTCGGCTGAATTTCCTCACCCGGTCGCAGCGGCGAATACTCCCGTTCTTCCTCACGCTCCTGTAACTGAAAAGCTGGACGACGGTCTATTTGTTCGCAGCACTTGAACGCCCGTTGTTCCTGCACAGCCTCATCGACGGACTTGCCATGAAATCATCCAAAAAACTCCCAGCCATCTTCGGCTCGATGCTTCTCGGAAGCCTCAGCCTCATCGCCGCCAACATCGATCCCTCCCAGCAATGGCCCTCTTGGCGGGGACCGCTTGCCAACGGCTCCGCTCCGAAGGCCACACCGCCGACCGAGTTCGGCGAGCAGAAAAACCTGAAGTGGAAGGTCGCGATTCCCGGCTCCGGCACCGCCACCCCGATCGTTTGGGGGGACAAAATTTTCGTCCAGACAGCAATCCCGACAGGCAAACGCGCCAACGGC
>JAYTUE010000054.1:0-2675 GCA_043744715.1 Verrucomicrobiota bacterium
AGCGATTTGCCGGAGCGGGCGAGCTTGGCGGCGATGGCAGGGACGGCCTTCACGGGGCCGACACCGAGGGTTTCACGCTGGGCGAACGCCGAAGTCGCGACGGCGACGGCGGAGAAGGCGATGAGGGAACGGAGAAGGGTCTTCATGGAAGCGGGTTCAATTGGTCGGAAGGCGGGTCAGTTCTTGTTCTTCACCTGAACGGTGGCGCCGTCGTAGAGGGACTTGCCCCTGATGTCGACCTTGTAGCCGCTCTGTTCGAGCATCTTGGCGAAACCTTCGACGGCCTTCACCTGCGCGTCGGTCAGCTTGCGGTCGTTCTCGAGGTCTTGGAGGAACTTCACGTTGTCTTTCCACCGGTCGTAGCCGGCTTCGCTGAGCTGGAGGGTGAAGCGGAGTTTCTGGCCGGGCATGGCGTTGATCGTCTGTTCGACGGGGCGGTAGCCCGCGCGGGTGATGCGGATCTTGTTGAAGCCGGGCGGGAGTTTGATCGTGGCCGGAGTGGTGCCGAGAACGACGCCGTTGGCTTCGACGGTGGCATCGGCGAGGGTCACTTCCACGGGTTCGGAACCCTTGACCACCCTGCCGTCAGGCCCGACCTGGAGATCGGGCAAACGCAAAGGCTGCTGGGTCAGGTCGACGGGAACGGTGGCGATGGAAACGTCAACCAACGCGGGCCTGGACACTTCTGTTTTGGCAATCTGCGCGGTCTTCGCCGGAAACGCCTTCAGCAAACCGGCCACGGCGTCGTCGATGAGTTCGTTGAAGATCTCGGTCGATTCTTGGCCGGCGGTCTGGGTGCCGCGCATGCTCTTGGAAACCCGGATCGTGTCGCCGGCCAACGCGGCGCCTTCGCCAGCTTCGACCAGCTTGTAGGTGACGCGCATGGTGTGGACGTCGCTCTTCACGTTGAGATCGCCGTCGTTGAACGTGCGGGAGTCCTTGGCCACGGAGGAAAGAGCCGCGAAGAAGATGAAGTCGACGCCGAGATTCTGCGAAAGGCGGAGGGCGGAAGTGCCTTCGCTCAGGAGTTGGTCCAGGTTCGCGCCCTGGCCTTCCTTTGCGATCGCATCCGTCACGACCTGGCGGCTGATGAGGGTGAGTCCCTGGCCGGCCGCGCGGCTGAGAAGGAGATCCTCCAGGAGCATCGCCTGCTTCTTGTATTGTTCGCCCGCGCGGTTTTCGACGAGCAGGGCCGCCTTGCGGACGGGAGTAGCTGTTTCCGCAGCGTGGATACGCGATGGGCCGGCAACCAATGCGGCGGCGATCGAAGCGAGGAGCGCGAGGCGGGAAATGAAATTGGCCTGAGATGTCATGGCTTTATGACGGGCAATGCATCGGACACATCCTTACGCAGTCTTGAGCCGCTCCGTCATGGGATGAGTTAAGGGCCGTCCGTTGGACCGTCAATGTGCATCTGGTCCCGGAAGCTTCGTAGGCAGGTTTGGAGCGTTGGCGAAGATCGTCTCCGTCGCCCCGGGAAAAGCAAAGGCGCCGGGTGGAAGCCCGGCGCCTGCGAATCCGAAACCGGAGCGTCACTTGGCTGCGAAAGAATAGAGGCTCTTGCTGCCGCGGATGATCAGTTCCTTGCCGACGGCCACGGGCTGGGCGTCGATCGGCTCGTCAAGACGGGTCTTGGAAACGATCTCGACCTTGTTGCCCTGTTTCATCACCACCATGCCGCCGTCACGGCCGGCGAGGTAGACGTTGCCGCCCGCGCCGAGGGGCGAAGCGTAGACACCAGTCAGTCCGCTGATCCTTTCGGTTTCGACATGCCGTTCGCCGGTTTTGGCGTCGAAGATCGAGAGGATGGCCTCGTTGCCGGAGAAGAAATACAACTTGCCTCCGTAGAGCAGGGGAGACGGCACATAGGGCGTGCCTTTGTTGTGGGTCCAGACGACGGAGTCGGTGCCCGTGACGTCGCCCTTGGAACCGAGTTTGATGGCATTCAGGGCGCTGCCACGGAATCCGCTCATGGCGATGGCCAGTCCGTCGATGGCGACGACCGACGGGATGGCGTTCACCGTCTGGCCGCCGCATTCCCAGAGGATTTCGCCGTTCTTCACGTCGTAGGAACGGACCTTGCCGGTGGCGTTGACGATGGCCTGGGTGATTCCGTTGTGTTCGACGATGAAGGGCGTGGACCACGTCGTGGCTTCGGAGCGCGGCTTCCGCCAGAGTTCCTTACCGGTGGTTTTGTCGACGGCAACGATGAAGTCATCGTCGCCCTCATGGTCCCAGTTGATGATGATCCGGTCGCCGGCCAGTGCGGGGGAAGTGCCTTCGCCGAAGCCGTTCCGCGTCTGCTGTTCGCCGAAATCCTTCTCCCATTTCACGTTTCCATTGAAGTCCATGGCGTAGAGCCCGCGAGAACCGAAGAAGGCGTAGAGCATCTTGCCGTCCGTAACCGGCGAACAGGAGGCATAGCCGTGGGTCTGATGGTGACCTTCGTGCGGAACCTGCTCGCGAACCACCTTTGTCCAAAGTGTCTTGCCGGTATTCCGGTCGATGCAGAGCACGGCGAACTGGATCACTTCAACGGGCTGTTCGCCCCGCATTCCGCCGCCCGGTCCTCCCGGACCACCGGGACCGCGACGGCCACCACCGCCCGGACCACCGGGAGGAGGCGGGGTCGCTTGGGCCATGACCGATGGTCCGCTGGTCAATGCCGCCACGGG
>JAYTUE010000055.1:0-10312 GCA_043744715.1 Verrucomicrobiota bacterium
ATTTCTTGAACAACGCTCTTTGGAACTAGTCTGACCAACCAGTAGCACGCTGCTACGGCTGGGTCTAAGGGTTCCCGGCTGAAGTCGCCCCGGCAGGGCGGCTTCGAGGGTTTGTTTGGTTGTTTGGGCGGGCGGGCACCGCAGGGTGCCCGCCTTATTTTTTACTGCCCGGCCTTCTCCATCATCCGCTTCATCATCATGGCCTGGGGGCTGTCGAACTTCTCGAAGTCCTTCGGAATGCTGAACAGCGAGGCATCTGGGGTCTTCTTGACGACGTTCTTCAACTTCATCTTGGCCTTGGTCCCTGATTCGTTGAACTCGACCTGCACCGGCAATTCCGCAGCCGCCGGGCGCCAGACCGTAAGATCGGTCGATTTGCCGGCGGCATCGGTGATGGTCACCTTTTGTTTCATCATTTCTTTGCCGTCGATGGACTCCTTTCCGAGGGCGGTCTCCGTGATCTTGGGCGCGGCTGTCTCCTTGTTGAACGAGGAGTCGGCCATCGAAATGTAGGACTTTGTCCCGGGGAAAATGATGATGGCCGCAGGGGATTTCTCATCGGAGATCGAAATGACACGATCCATCCCCATCGCTTTCATCTGATCCGCTGCTTCCGGAGGCATGGCCGCGCTTTTCATCTTGGTCAAATCCACCTCCGTCCGGGTCTTGCCCTGATGGAAGGCCAGTGACATCTCCAAGGTCGCCTTCTGTGGCCCTTCAATTTCCACCTCGGCGTCGGCCGTGAAAGAGGCAGTCGCCCCGAAGAGCTTCGAGAGCGCTTTGCTGACCGCCTGGCTTGGATTGCCTCCCATGCCTTGCGCGAATGCGGCCATCCCGCCCATGAGAAGACAAACGGAGGTAGTGAGCAGTGTGCTAGTCAACAACGAGGTGCGTTTCATTCTGGGATAGACCGTATGGGGCCGGTTTGTTTCTGACAAGAAATCGGGAGCGGGGACCGAAACGCGGGAAAGTGGCGGGAGTGGCGGGGCTCGAACCCGTAACCTCTGCCGTGACAGGGCAGCGCTCTAACCAATTGAGCTACACCCCCGCGTTTGGGGCCCGAAGTTGTAGGTGAAACGAATCCGGAACGTCAACGGGTAAAAAATGGTTCGGGCGGCAGACGCCAAGGAGGTGGGGGTGGGGAACCCCGCTGAAGAAACGTGCCACCACCCGAACCGCCGTTAAATTATGCCGACGGAGCGAGCTGTCAACAGAAGCGTTTCATTCAACTCCATGCCGGACCTTGCAAGTGGTTGGTGTGGATGTTAACCAGACATTCATTCCGGACGCGGGTGTGGTTCAATGGTAGAACGTGGGCTTCCCAAGCCTGAGACGAGGGTTCGATTCCCTTCACCCGCTCCACTTTCATTTCCGCGGAATTCTTGGTGGTTTCCACTGAAAATTCTCCGGCAGCTTTCCAATCTCAAAAGCACTGGCATGGCAGAGGACCGGGAGTGGATCAATGCGCCACCAGAACCATCCAAGCTGCGGCGAAAAGCCCCATCGCCAGGATCATCGCGGGCTGGCTGAGCTTCGCCCGGAGTTGAGCGCGTCGGCGCAGCGGATGCAGGGCGAGTCCGAAGAGCACTCCCGCAATGAATCCCGCCGTGTGGCCGATCCAGTCCGTGCCCGGACCAAAGCCCATCAGCACGAACAGCAATGCAGCCGGAGTCAGGCCGCGCAGGAGAACCTGAAGCGGCAGGCGTCGGAGCGAACCGACCGGCATGGGCGCGACGGCCAGCAGACCAATGGCGCCCATGATCATTCCGGAAGCACCGACGATGCGGGCGGTTTCCTGATAGACGGCCCAACCGGCGAAGTTGCCCGCAACGCCTGCGAGAAGCGCGGCCAGCAAGCCGATGCCGGCACCCCAATAGCCCATGGCGATCCCGAGAAAGAGAAAGCCGGACATGGCATTGGCCGTCAGATGGGCCGTGTCGGCGTGGAGCGTGACCGCCGTGATCGGCCGCCACCATTCACCGTTCCGGACCGAGGCGGCGTTCATGATTCCCGCGTCGTAGAGCGCGGGATTGCGCGAGATGACTGCATGGAGCGAAAGAATGACGGCGACCCAGATCAAGCTGCCCCAGTGGAAGACGAGCGGAGTGGTGGGGATGCGCCGCTGCCAGCGCCAACGGCGATTCTCCGATTGAAAGAGACTGAGAACCTCGCGCGCTTTCGCCGCGTCCGTTTCCGCAACCTCAAGCCAATAGGTTTCTTCCCCATCGGCTTCCAGCCTAGTGGGAATTGATTGGCTGGCCAGAACGAGGCTCCAGTCCATCGCCTGCCGTCGGCTCTTGGCGGGGATGCGGACCAGTTGGAGGGGTTCGGTGTTCGACGTCGTGTCGCTCATCGGCGGCGGGTTTGTGGAAATCTGATCAGCCGGCTCTTTTGTTTTCAGTCAGGAGTCCGATGTAGCTTCTGACAGGATCCGCCGCGCGGGTGGAACTCGGCGTGCTGATCCATGGAAAGCGCAGGTGCTGCGTCATACGTGCCATGAAAGTCATCCAAGCCAATTGCCGCGTCCAGTTCACTTCGGAGGATGTTCGATGGGTGATCGACATCTTGTCCAAGAACGACAAGGACTCCGCGAGTCTCGCATCCTTGCTACAGGATCCCGACTCGCTCGATGTTCTGCTCGATGATGAGCGGCTCTTGCAGGCATTGCACGAAGACCATTCCTGCCTGCGGGTCTCCCAGCACTTCTACTTCTACGTGATGGTGCGGCATGTCCTGCGGAAATCGGGCTTGGATGACCGACGGGTGGCCGACTACGTGGCCGAACTGCTGGCGGAGTTCTCGCTGACCGAACGGACGCGCTGCCGGATGCCGGGCTCAGAAGTGTCGCTCGACTATTTCTTCGAGATGCTCGCGGCGTTGCAGACGGTGGATGACCGGACGGCCTTCTGCCTGCGAACCCAGATCGGCAACCAGTCGCTCTTCATGTCGGGGCTGTTCCTCGAACGCATCCGGCATCGTGCCGAGACGCGCGGCTTTCCGGACTTGAGCTACTACGAACATCTGGGGCAGGCGAACTTCCGCGTGGCGGGGGATCACCGACTGGCTCGTCGTTACAGTCTCGACGGCATCTTTCACACCTTGTCCGAACAGTTCGAAGCCGCGCGCAAGGCCCTCAACGACCTCGCCGAACGAATTCTGTTCCTCGGCGACGCCCGGTTCGCGAGCATCCGGCCTTCCGTCTCAGACTGACACCGCCTGTCGAACTGCGCTGATCGTGTCGGCGGGATTCTCGTGATGCACCGTTTGCCAGCCGCGACGGCGGCCTTCCTCGATGTTCTCCAGCCGGTCGTCGATATAGAGCAGGTCGGGGCCTTTCAACCACGTCATCTTTTCGACGGCTTCGTAGATGCGAGGGGTCGGCTTCATCGAGGTTTCCTCGTAGGAAAGGACGTAGCCGGTGAAGTCGTTGAAAAAGCCATGCGCCCGGCGGATGTGGGCGATGGCGAGTTCGTTCGTGTTGGAGAAGATGAAGGTCGGGATGCCCGCCTGCCGCAGTTCGCCATGCAGCGCGATCATGTCGTCTATCGGGGTGAAGATGTCGGCGAACAGGCGGGCGAAGGTCGGTTGGTCGCCCTTGAAACCGATCCGCGAAACGGCTTCTGCGAAGAAGTCCTTTGTCGAGAGCAGGCCGGTTTCGTATTCGTGCAGCAGCGGCGACTGGTCGAGCGCGGCGCGGATCTCCAGCTCGGTCGCGGACGAATGGGCGGCGAGATGGCGGGCGGCACGGCCGTAGTCGAAATCCAGCAGCACTTTTCCGAGGTCAAACACGACGGCCTTGGGGCGGTTCATGGCGGCGGAACCTAGGGACGAGTGCTGTCGGCGTCACGCCCCGGTTTCAGGCCGAGGAAAGCCTCTTGCGCCCTTCCTGACCGGTGGCAACCTTTGGGCACTTAAACTGTCATGAGCAAACCCAAGATCATCGCCTACCTGAAACCGTCGTGCGGCTGGAGCAACGGAGTCCGCGCCATCATGCGGAAATACGACCTGCCGTTCGAGGACCGCGACATCATCAACGACTACGCCCAGCGCTCGGAGATGATCCAGAAGAGCGGCCAGACCCTCAGCCCCTGCGTCGAGGTCAATGGCACCATGCTCCCGGACATCTCGGGTGAAGAAGTCGAAGCCTGGATGCTCAAGCAGGGTCTCGTCACCGCCAACGACATCGTTCCCGAGGCGCCGACCAACCAGCCCTGCGCCCATGAGATGCCCGGTGCCTCCCATGCGCCGGAGCCCTCGGGCATCGCCTTCCGGCGCTGACCGGTTCCGGTTGTCAGAAAAATTCCAACGAGACGGCCGCAGTTCGCTGCGGCCGTTTTCTTTTCGGCCGCTTGAATCGCCCCGGTGGGTCTGAAAGTTTGTCGCCCATGCGAATCGTCAAAACAACCGGAGCCATGCAGAAGCTCGCGCTCCAGTGGCGACGTGGGGGCCGCAAGGTCGGGTTTGTTCCCACGATGGGGTATCTGCACGCCGGCCATGTCAGCCTCGTGACAGAGGCGCGGAAGCGCGTCGGACCCAAGGGCGTCGTGGTCGTCAGCATCTATGTGAACCCGGCCCAATTCGGGCCGACGGAGGATTTGTCGCGATACCCGCGTGATTTCGCCGGTGATCGCCGGCAATGCGCCGAGGCTGGAGCGGACGTGATCTTTTTCCCGACCGACGCGGAGATGTATCCGGGCAAGACCGACGGGGGGTGCAGCACCTATGTGGTCGAGGAGAGGCTTTCGCAGGGGATGGAAGGCGATTCACGGCCAACCCACTTCAAAGGAGTCACCACGATCGTGGCGAAGCTGTTCAACCTCGTCTTGCCCGACATCGCGCTCTTCGGAGCGAAGGACTGGCAGCAGGCCGCTGTCATCCGACGCATGGCCGTTGATCTCAATTTTCCGCTCAAGGTCATCGTTCGGCCGACCGTGCGGGAGAAGGACGGCCTGGCAATGAGCTCGCGGAACAAACATCTCTCTGCGGGACAACGGGCGGAGGCGCCGGTGTTGGTGCGGTCCATCGCTTTGGCCCGGGCGGCGGTGAATCACCGCCCCGTCGCCGCGGACGAGTTGAAGCGGTCCATCGCTACGTTCATTGCTGAAGAATCTTCCGGGAGGTTGGACTATGCGGAGTTCTTCGATCCGGAAACCTTGCAGCCGGTCGACGTGGTGAATCCCAGAACGCAGATGGCCTTGGCCGTCTACTTCGGGAAGACCCGGTTGATCGATAACGCCTCGCTCTGACCGGCATCTCCCCGCTTGAACCGCGAACCAATCGGGACTCTCTTCGGGAACAGACATGGCTTCGTTTGATTTTCTTGTGCTCGGCAGCGGGATCGCCGGGTTGTCCTTTGCCCTGAAGGTCGCGCCGCACGGGCGTGTCGCGATCATCACCAAAAAACGCAGCGCGGATTCCAACACCAACTGGGCGCAAGGCGGGATCGCGGCGGTCACGAGCAAGGAAGATTCCTTCGAGGCGCACGTGCAGGACACGTTGATCGCCGGAGCCGGGCTTTGCCGCGAGGCCGTCGTCCGCACGATCATCGAGGAAGGCCCGGAACGGATCCACGAACTAATCGCGCTGGGAATGAAGTTCTCCGAACGCGAGATCAACGGCACCCGCGAACTCGACCTGGGCAAGGAAGGCGGCCATTCGAAGCGCCGGATACTCCACGCGAAGGACATGACCGGCCGTGAGATCGAGGCGGCCTTGCTCCACGCCGTGGCGTCCCAGCCGAACATCGTGATGCTGGAGAACCATTTCGCCATCGATCTCGTCACGACTCGGAAGCTCGGCCGGGCAGGGGACGACCGTTGCGCCGGCGTCTATGTGCTCGATGCGAAGACGGGCGAAGTGGAGGCGTATTCCGCGCCGTCGGTCGTCTTGGCCACAGGTGGCTGCGGCAAGGTCTATCTCTACACGACGAACCCCGACATCGCGACGGGTGACGGCGTGGCCATGGCCTACCGGGCGGGCGCGGCCATCGCGAACATGGAGTTCATCCAGTTCCATCCCACGTGCCTTTTCGATCGTCGCGCGAAGTCCTTCCTCATCAGCGAAGCCGTCCGAGGCGAAGGCGCCCGGCTGTTGGGCGCGGACAAACGGCAGTTCATGGACCGCTACGATCCGCGGCTGGAGTTGGCGCCGCGCGACGTCGTGGCCCGGGCCATCGACAGCGAGATGAAACGCACCGGTGCGGACCACGTGTGGCTCGACATAACCCACAAGCCGGCCCGGTTCATCATCGACCGCTTCCCGATGATCTACGAAACGTGCCTGCGCTACGGCTACGACATGACGAAGGATCCCATTCCCGTCGTGCCTGCGGCGCACTACCAGTGCGGCGGGGTGCAGACCAACGTCGACGGCGAAACCAACCTTCCCGGCCTCTACGCCATCGGCGAAGTCGCGTGCACGGGCCTGCACGGGGCGAACCGTCTGGCCAGCAATTCACTGCTCGAAGGCCTCGTCTGCGCGCATCGGGCGGCCGAAAAGATCCTAGGTTCACCGGGACCGAAGGATGTGACGGCGATTCCGGCATGGCAGGCGGGCAAGGCCAGCGACGCCGACGAAATGGTCGTCGTCTCCCACAACTGGGATGAGATCCGGCGGCTCATGTGGGACTACGTCGGGATCGTCCGCACCAACAAACGCCTCCAGCGCGCGGCCAAGCGGATCGCCAACCTCCAGGAGGAGATCCAGGAGTATTACTGGGACTTCAAGGTCACGACCGACCTCCTGGAGCTCCGCAACATCGCCACCGCCGCCGAGCTGATCGTGAACTGCGCGTTGCAGCGGCCCGAGAGCCGGGGGCTGCACTACAATCTTGATTGGCCGGACGCCGACACCGCCTGGGCACAGCGCGACAGCCTCGTCCGCCGAGGGCTTGTCTGAGGCGCGGGCACAAGAGCGGATGTTGACAAGACCGCTTCGTTGGATAGTTTTGCGGCCTCTTTTTTAGGAAAATAGATATGCCCAATACCAAGTCAGCCACGCGCCGAGTCCGTAACAGCGAGCGGAAACGCGTCCGCAATGTCGCCAGCAAGAGCAAGGTGAAGACGCTCGAGAAGAGCTACCTCGCCGCCGTGAAGTCCGGCAAAAAGGACGTCGCGACCACCGCGTTGAAAGCCGTCGTGTCCGCCATGGACAAGGCCGCGAAGAAGGGCGTGATCAAGAAGGGCACCGTGAACCGGAAGAAGTCCCGTCTTGCGATCAAGCTGAACAAGGTCGCCGCCTAAACGGCTTCACAACCAGTCTCGAAGCGCGAAGGCCGGAGGATGATTCCTCCGGCCTTCGTCTCTTCGGCTGAAGTCCCATCCTATTGCGGGGGGACCAGCGCCGAGACTTTTTTCCAATCTGGATCTGTTTTCGAGGACGACAGACCGGCTGCCGGATTGGACGCCGGATCGTTTCTTTGGGCCTGGGTGTCGTCGCTGTTGAACTGCTTGTTGAACTTCACGGCATCGCCTTTGCCGCCGCGTTTGCCGGGATGTCCCTTGACGCCGATGCACAGCAGCTCTCCAACGTCTGGAAGGTCGCGGCTGGCAGTCGTCCCTAGCTTCTCGCGGCCTTTGATGGCCAACCCGTGTCGACCGCAGTTTACACCGGAGCGTCCAACGTGGTCTTCACGGTTGGCGTGAGCGGTGTTCCTCCGTTTGGGTATCGCTGGCGGTGGATGCGGCTTCCGGTGCCTACCATGTGCTCATAACCAACCTCGGCGGCTCGGTCACCAGCGTCGTCGCCAATCTGATTCTCCTGCCCACGCTCAATTCCTCCCTGTCGGCAATCGCGTGGTCCGCAGCCATCCGGTCGAGGTTCCCAACGTCTGGATCAACGGGCGCATGGACATCGCCCTGGAATCGACGAACACCGCCTTCCTCCGCAGCGGCCTGCTCTTCCGCTACAACGACAGCATCCCCATCTACAAGTGTCCGACCGACCGGATGATCCGCCCCGGGTTTCCCGCGCCCGGCACGGTCCGGAGCTATGCCATCAATTCGTGGGTTGGCGGTCGGGCCCTGGGTGGCGGCAATAACGGCGACTATCAGTTGATGGACCGGGACACGGACATTAGGAACCCGGCTCGCACATGGGTGCTGATCGACGAGCACGAGAAGAGCATCAACGACGGCTGGTTCGCCGTGGACATGAGCGGCACCCGAGGGGTGCTGGATTTTCCTGCCACCCGCCATGGGAATTCCTTCAGTCTCGTCTTCGCCGATTCCCATGCCGAACCCTTCAAGCTGAATGACACCCGTATGCGCACTTGGAACCCGACCTGGAGCAGCGCCACCGCGGTTTCCGCTTTGGCGAACCGTGATTGGACGAATCTTACCGCCATCACGACCGTCAAGAAATGACGTGCCGCTTCGACCAACCAGCAAAGCATCCGTCTCCAAGTCGCAGCTCCTGAAGGCGAAGCTCGCCGGAGCCTGCGGCTTTCTTCTGTTGTCGAACGGTTTGATGATGGCTGCCGACGACGCGATGTTCGCACGTGAAGTGGCCCCCGTTCTGATCCGCAAATGCCTGATCTGTCATAACGAGGAAAAATCCAAGGGCGGCTATCGGCTCGACGATACGAAAGTCCTGCTGAAGGCGGGCGATTCCGACAAGCCGCCTGTCGTGACGGGAAAGCCGGAAGCCAGCCCGCTCTTCTCCCTCCTGATCCATCCCGATGCCGACGAACGGATGCCGCAGAAGGACGAGCCGCTGCCCAAGGCGGATGTGGAAGCGTTTCGGCGATGGATTGCCGCCGGGGCGGTCCTTCCGGCACAAACGATCCGGCTGACCACCCTGGTTCCACGGATCCATTCCGCTCCGCCCGCAGTCTACCGACGAGCGGCTCCGGCAAACGCCATGGCCGTCGCGTCCGATGGCAAGCAACTCGCGGTCGGAGGAATCAACGAGGTCATCCTTTGGGATTCTGCTGGAACCCAGATGATCTCCCGGCTGACCAATCTTCCCCCGCAGATCCAGTCTCTCGACTTCTCGCCGGACGGCTCCTGGTTGGCCATCGCGGGCGGTTTGTCCGGACAGTTTGGCGAAGCGGTCGTGCAGAAACCTGCTGATCCAAGTTCCAGAAAAATGCTCGTCGGCCTCAAGGATCTGGTGCTCGACGTCCGCTTCAGCCCCGAAGGACGTCTTCTCGCCGTTGCCGGCGCCGACAATGCCGTCCGTCTCTTTTCGACTTCCGACTGGAAGGAAACGCGCGTCCTCCAGCAGCACGCCGACTGGGTCGTGTCCGTGGCCTTCAGCGTTGACGGCAAACACCTCGTCACCGCCAGCCGCGACAAGACGGTGCGGGTGACCAACCTCGAAGACGGCCAGCTCGAAGCCACCTACATGAACCACGGCGCACCGGTGCTCGCGGCCGCGTTCAGCCAGGACGGAAAGCTGGTGCTCAGCGGCGGGCGCGACCGTGCGGTCCATGGCTGGCGAGTGAGCGACGGGAAGGAACAGTTCCGTCTGAAGGAACCGGAAGGCGACATCCAGAGATTGCTGGTCCGGAGCAACGACCTCTTCGTGGCCTCGGCGGACAAGCTCGTCCGCCAATACCGCATCGACACCAAGGCGCTGGTCCGGACCTTCCAGGGCCATCGCGACTGGGTGCAAAGCCTCATCGTTCCCAAGGAAGGTGGCGTCATCTACAGCGGCGGCTTCGACGGCGAAGTGCGCATTTGGAAGCTGGCCACCGGTGAACTCGACCGCCGCTTCGTGCCAACGCCCGGTTTCGATCAAGTGCAGAAGTGAATACAAACATCATGAAGCGTTGAAGCTTGTTCAACCTCTCCTCAAACATGGTGCCGGTGGCGGGACTCGAACCCGCACGGGTTTTGAGGCCCTGAGGATTTTAAGTCCTCTGCGTCTGCCATTTCGCCACACCGGCTGCGTTGATTGCCCAAGGCTTACAAGTTCCGTGGGTCGAAGAAGTCTCCTTTGTAACACCCGAAGCAGAGGAAACGCTTGGAAACAGGGAGCAATGTTCGCCCGTAACCAAAGGATCATTCAGTGAAGTTCCCGACGGACGCAAGACGCGGATTCTAGGCTTGGAATAACGACATGAACAATTCCATGCCGGGATTAAACTTCCCGGGCCGGATGGAAGTCTTTCGAGTTTCCCGACAACCGCTCAAGGCAGCTACGGTCGTCTATGGCGAAACAAGGTCGGCTGTTTTGAGAGCCATGAAAGCTGCGGTCTCCAATCCAAGTTTCCTAAGAGCTTGTCCGAAAAGTCATGGGACGCTTGGAATCAGGCGAGTCTGTTGAGCATGAGGCGTATCATGGCGATGTAGATCCAGGCTGTGGCGCT
>JAYTUE010000056.1:0-10254 GCA_043744715.1 Verrucomicrobiota bacterium
GGTGGAGATTTCCAGCACGGAAGAATTCCGCGAAAGGCATTCCATCTGGATCACGTCCTGCAGGCCGACGCGTCTCAGCACGCCGCGGAAGCCCTCCTCGGGCTGGAACTTGGCCACCTCGGAAAGCGTGGCGAAAACGCTCTGCCATCCTCCGGCGTCGCGGGGCTTTTCGAGGAACAGTTCCGCACCGCTGTTCAGCGCAAGGTCGCGGTAGGCGCCGGTGGAGTCCCCGGTGAGGATGACCTTGAGCAGGTTGGGATATTTGCGGCTGATCAGGCGGAGGAACTGGAGCCCGTCCACCACGGGCATGTGGACGTCGATGACCAGCAGGTCGACCGGACGCGACTGGAGTTCCGCGAGGGCGCTGCTCGTATCGTGGACCACCCCGACGCTCCACGCGCCGTTGGTCAACTGCACGGCGAGCTCCTGGATGATGCGGAGAAACTCCGGATCATCGTCGAGGAACAGGACCTGTGTCTGCCGCTCAGCCATCCTTCACGTTGGGGTCGGGCGCCATGGCGTGGGGCCGGTTCAGCTCTCCATCTCGCCGGCCACGGCGAGCTGCTGCCAGTCGCCCAGGCGGCCTCCCAGGTTCATCTCGTTGACGTAGGCGTCCTCCATCAGGGGGCCGCGCAGGCCCTTGATGGGCGCATCGCGTTCGTGCGTGAGGACATTGGCGGCGTGCACGGCGGTGAGGGCGCAGAATCCCTTGGACACAAGCTGAGACGGATGGTGGTGGAGCGCGACGGTCTCGACGATCGGCAGGGGCAGGCCCCAGATGCCCATCAGGCAGCCGCCCACTTCGGCGTGGTTCGCGCCGAAGACCTCCTTCTCGGCCTCCCAGAGTTCGCAGCGCCGTTCACGCGCCAGTTCCACGGCCTTGGAAAATTCGTCCGGCATGTTCGCCACCAGGGCCAGCTTGCCGCAGTCGTGGAGCATTCCGGCGGTGAAGCTCTGTCCCACGATCTCGGCCGACGCGCCCTCTCCTTCGGCGATGGCCTGGGCCACCCGGCCGACACGGATGCAGTGCTGCCAGAGGGCCGTCACGGAGATGCAGTTGGGTTTGATGCGATCAAAGTAGGAGAAGGTGTGCGCCAGCAGGATGACCGACTTGGTGGTCTCGATCCCGAGATACATCACGGCCTCGCGCGCGCTGGAAACCTGCAATCGCAGGCCGAAGACGGCGGAGTTCACCAGCTGGAGCAGCTTCGCGGTCATCGCCGGATCATGCTCGATGTGCCGGCCGATCGCATCGATGTCGAAGTCCGGGGACTGGAGGGCCTCGACGACCCTGAAGTAGACCTGCGGTGGACTGGGGAGACGGCGGAGCCGCGACATGATCCCCTGCACCATGTCGCTCGGGAGCCATGTCTCGAGATGGAAGGCGCGCTGCAGCGCGTCGACGACGGTCTGCCCGTCGGAGGGCTTGATGAGATATTGGTGGGCCGAGCCGACGCACTTCATCACCGCCTGCTGGTCGGCGAGGTCGGCGCGGATGAAGCGCAGCACGCCCGGATGGCGTTGCAGCACCTCGCCGAGGAGCTGGGCACCGTTCATGCCCTTGAGCTGCATGTCCGCCACGATCGCGCGCACGGGCGTCTGCTCCATGACCGAGAGCGCCTCGGTGCCCGTGTGGGCGAAGGCCATCTGGAACCCGCCGGACGATGTCGCGAAGAGGCGGTTCAGGTCGTCCCAAAGCGCCACGTCTTCCCCAACGAAAAGGACTCGGTCTTGCATCTGCTTTTTCCAAGGTCACGCCCACGCATCCGACCGTCTGGAACCCGACGCCGGGTCCCAACCCAGCATCGACAACGAACGCGCGCAGGCTTCCCGCACCCATTCATCGGCGTCTTCCAAAGAGCGGATTAGCGCCTGAATCGATCTCTGGTCGCCCATGCGTCCAAGGGCCTCGGCCGCAGCCATGCGGAGATCGCGGTCCGTGTCGCACAGGGCCACGAGCATGGCCTCCAGGGCGGCCTGCTGGCGGTAGTGCACCGGGTTGCTGAAGCCGGTGAGCCTGTGCTCGAAGGCGGGCATCGCGCTGATGCGCTGGAGGACGTCAG
Organism: Verrucomicrobiota bacterium; assembly: GCA_043744715.1. Classification (GTDB taxonomy): domain Bacteria; phylum Verrucomicrobiota; class Verrucomicrobiia; order Limisphaerales; family CANJSG01; genus CANJSG01. The sequence goes on from JAYTUE010000056.1 coordinate 2,064, forward strand.
CGGCCGACTGCCTCACCCAGTATTCCCGGTCCTTCAGCGCCACCTTCAACGCGGGGATGGCCCGCCGGGCGGCGGGCGACTTGTCCCAATGCGGATCGATCCGCTGCAGCGCCCCGGCCGCGGCCTGCCGCGCGGCGGTCTGCGGATCGGTCATCGCGACGACGAGCTTTTCCACGGCGCGCGGATCGCCGATCTCGCCGAGGGCCTTCGCGGCGGACTCGCGCACGTCGTGGTCATGGTCCTTCAGGAGATGGGTCAGCGGTTCGACCCCGCGCGGATCGCGCGAACGGCCCAGGGCTTCGACGGCCGCCTTGCGGACATCCCAGTTCGGATCGTAGAGCGCCTGGACGAGATGGGGGACGGCGTTGACGTCGCCGCCGTTGCCAAGGGCCGCGACCGTCACGACGCGGACATGGGCATCGGGGTCGGCCAGCGCCGTGACCAGCGCCTCGGTCGCCTGGGATTCGCGGATGTCGCCGAGGGCCTCGACGGCTTCCACGCGGACGAGGGAGTCCTCGTCCTTGAGGGCCAGGATGAAGGCCTTCACCACGCGGGCATCGGAAACGAGCGTCAACGCCTGGACGACCTTCCGCCGGTCCACGCAGGTCGGATCGCGGAGAACCGCCATGAGAGGCTCCATGGCCGCCGCCCCGAAACGCGCGGCCGCCGCGTAGTCGGACGACGCGACGGCCAGGAGGATGCGGTCATCGTCCGATCCGGCGATCCATCCCGAAGTCTGGAGAACCCTCGCCGTGTGCCACCGGACCCGTGAATTCGAGGCCCGCAGAAGCGGCACCAGCAGCCCCGGTGCATCGTGATGTTTGATCTGGCCGAGAATGGTCCCCGCCGCCTCGCGGGCCTCGTCGTTCTCGCCCTTCAGCAGGTCGATCAGCGGTTGGAGCGAAGGAGGCTGGTGGATCTTCCCCAGTTCGCCGATGGCGGCCCTGCGAACCGCCGGCTCGGCGTCCGTGACCAGGCGCAGCAGGGGCTCGAACGTTTCAGACGGGGCCCACGAAGCCATCTTCCCGATGGCCTCCATCCGCGTCTGAGGGTTCTTTGACTTGAGTTGTTGAGCGGTCCACCACTGCATCTTCTCTGGTCTGACTTCGGCGGATTTGAGAAAGCCCTTTATCAGCCCATCCCATGCCGCGATGCATCCGCTGGAATCACAAAGGCATCCGGCATTGGAACCATCGGCCAGGAAATCCCTCTGTGCTGCGCCAAAAAAAGCTGGCCTGCCGACGCGATGGCCGGATTGCTTGCTTCCACACGAAGTAAGTCTTTCCCGCACTTTATGGCCTTGATGGGAAAGACAGACTCCAACCATGGCAACCAACCTCCAAACCGGCGACGCGGAGTTCAAAGCCTTCGACAAGGGAATCGCCATTCACTGGTCCAGATGAAATTTCGCCGGACACAAACCATCCTGCGCTGGCTGCTGGGCGTGTGCTTCGTGGTGGCCGGGATCAATCATTTCGTCGCACCGCGATTCTACCTCGCCATCATGCCTCCCGCTCTGCCGTGGCCGCTGGCCCTGGTCTACATCAGCGGAGTCGCGGAAATCCTCGGCGGCCTGGGCGTGCTGGTTCCATCCACGCGCAAGCTGGCGGGATGGGGTTTGATCGCCCTCCTCATCGCCGTGTTCCCCGCGAACATCTACGCCGCCGTCCATGGCGCCGGGTCGATTCCACCGTGGATTCTCTGGGCGCGGCTCCCGCTCCAGATCGTCTTCATCGCGTGGGTTTATTGGACCACCCTGGGTCCTGTCGCGGCCCGTCCGGCGCTGCACGAGGCTCCGTGAGCGTTCCGTGCTCCCTTCGTTTTCAACCCGGCTGATCGGCCATAGAGCATGCTCCTGCCGGTGACAACAACGACAACCTCCCCCGGTCGGCGCACCAGGGCGCTTCCTGGAGCGGGAAGCTCGAACTCTACGGCGTGACCAACGTCTACCACTGTCCGTTGGACACGAACACGGCGCGCCGGACCAGCTTCGCCCTTAATGATTTTCTGACCCCCTTTTCCCCCAACTCAGCCCATCCCCTTGGGTGTCATTTATCCATGAGGCAACGCGGTCTTCGGGCCTTTTATCGGATGAACACCTGCTTGCCGGGCGGGGACGCCCGGCCTACGACCCGCTGCGGGGCACACACCTCGTCGCAGGCTACACGTCGATCACCGGCCCGCCACCGTCGTCCTTGTCGTTGTGGTCGAGCCGTGACTTGTCCTTCGCCGACCGGCTGGAGGTCACCTTGATCTTGGCCTTCGACGTGCCGGTGATCACCCCGAGAAACCACGATACCAGGCTGATGACGATGCCGCCTTTGAAGGCCGGCCAAAATCCGTCCACGCGAAAGCCGGGCTGGAGGAAGAACCCCACGATGATCAAGAGCAGCGCGTTGATCACGAACATGAACAGCCCGAGCGTCAGGACGACGAGCGGCAGCGAAAGCAGGGTCATCATCGGCTTGATCAGCGCGTTGAGGATTCCCAGGACCAACGCCGCCAGGAGGACATGTTGCAGCCTGTCCGCGTGGATGCCGTCGACCATCCACGCCGCCGCCATGACGGCGATGCTGTTGATGATCCAGCGTTGGAAGAACTCCTTCATGGCCGGGCGGCTTGAGGCGTTCCCCGGCCGGCGGACACCTGGAGAAAACGCGCGTCCTTCGTCGCCTTCAGTTCCGCCACGCGCAGTCCCGCCGGCAGCAGCGCGAACTGTCCTGACTTCAGCGTCACGGAGACTTCGTTGCCCTTGATGGTCAGTTCGCCGCTGACGAGCCCGATGATCTGGAACGAGATCATGGGGAACGCCACCGCGTCGTCCGCCGTGAGATCCCAGGCGCGCACGGCAAAGAGCGGATCGTCGACCAGCGAACGCAGCTTGGCCGGACCGGACTTCTGCCATTCGGAGGAAGCCAGAGAAGGTTCGAAGTCCGCGAAGTCGATGCTCTCCAGCGACTGTGCGACGTGCAGCTCGCGCGCCTTGCCCGAGGCGTCCACCCGGTTCCAGTCGAAGACGCGGTAGGTCGTGTCGGAGTTCTGCTGGATCTCGAAGAGCACGCTGCCCGCGCCCAACGCATGCACGCGGCCGCTCGGCAGGAACATCGAATCGCCGTCGCGGATGAGGATCTTGTGGAAGCACTCGGCCACCGACCCGTCGCCGATGCGTTGCTCGAACTCACCGCGCGTCACCCCGCGCCGCAGGCCGACATAGAGCTTCGCGTCGGAAGTGGTCTTCGTGAAATACCACATCTCCGTCTTCGGTTCGCCGCCCATGGCCGCCGCCTTCGACGCGGGCGGATGGACCTGGAGCGAAAGGTCCTGCTGGGCGTCGAGGATCTTCACCAGCAGCGGAAACGTCTTCGGCTTCGCGGCCATGTCGCCATAGACGCCAGCGGCGTGTTCTTCGAGCAGCCACCGCAGCGTCTTCCCGGCGAACGTGCCGTTTGCGATCACGCTGACATCGCCCGGCCGGTCGGAGATCTCCCACGACTCGCCGATGGACACGCCGGCGGGGAGGGTCTTCTGGTAAAGCGTCTCCAACTGGCGGCCGCCCCAGATGCGTTCCTTGAAGATGGGCTGGAAGAGGATCGGGTAGAGCATGGGTTGGTGAACTCGCAGAGTCGGACCAAGCCGTAATGCAAAAGGGTGGTCACCGCCAGAAGGGATTCCTTCACGGGACAGAACCTTGCCGGCCGAAAGTTGCGGAATCGCCTGCGGCTTTCGTGGAGTTCTCGATTGGCCTCAAACTCCCGCCGCGGCCTTCGCCGGCTCGGTGAAATGGCCGAACGACCGGAACTTCCCGTAGCGCTGGTCGAGCCGTTCGCGGGGGGAGAGCTTCTGGAGCTCCTCAAGGTTCCTCACCAGCGCCGCCTTCAACGTGTTGGCCGCGGCCTTGGGATCGTTATTCGCGCCGCCGAGCGGTTCGGGAACGATTTCGTCGACGAGCCCGAGTTCCTTGAGATGGCTGGCAGTGATCTTCAGCGCTTCGGCGGCTTTGGCGGAGGCCGTGCGGTCCTTCCAAAGAATGGCCGCGCAGCCTTCGGGGCTGATGACCGAGTAGTAGGCGTTCTCCATGATGAGGACCTTGTCGGCCACGCCGATGCCCAGCGCGCCGCCGGAACCGCCCTCGCCGATGACGGCGGCGATGATCGGCACCTCGAAGAGCATCATCTCGCGCAGGTTCACCGCGATGGCCTCGCCGATGTGGCGTTCCTCGGAGCCGATGCCCGGATACGCGCCGGCCGTGTCGATCAGGGTGATGATCGGGAGGCTGAACTTGTCGGCCAGCTTCATCAGGCGGAGCGCCTTGCGGTAGCCTTCAGGGTGGGCGGAACCGAAGTTGCGCAGGATGTTCTCCTTCGTGTCGCGGCCCTTCTGCGTGCCCATGACGACGACGCGGTGGCCGGCGATTTTGGCGAAGCCGCCGACCATGGCCCGGTCGTCCGCGTAGAGCCGGTCGCCGTGGAGTTCCTCGAAGTCCTCGAAGGCGAGGGCAAGATAGTCGAGCGTGAAGGGCCGCTTGGGATGGCGGGCCAGCTGGACGCGCTGCCAGGGGGAGATGTTGGAATAGACCTGCTTCTTGGTCTCTTCCAGCTTGGCCTCCATGAGGAGGATTTCGGCTTCAAAGTCCACGCCCAGCCCCTTTTCCCGGGACTGCTGGCGGAGGTCGTCCAGCTTCTGCTGGAGCTCGACGATGGGCTTCTCGAAATCGAGCTTATGCTTCATAGGCGACTGACCATAGGGTTCCGCCAGACGGCAGGGCAACGGGGATTTCGGCCGGCTGCGGCTGAGAAGATACAGGCGCAATTCACCCTTGATCGGCAGCATTTCACCCATAAGCGCTTGGCAATCGGTTTCATCGCAGGCTTTCATCCATCTGCATGTCCGTGCCCGTCGTCCCATCCATCCACCCGATCAAGGCATCGTTTCCCGCGGCCACGCTCGTGCTCATCCCGGCTTTGAACGAGGAGGAGTGCATCGCGCCGGTGGTGCGGCGCTGGCTGGACCTGGGATTCGCCCGGGTGCGCGTCGTCGACAACGGATCGACCGACCGCACGGCCGAAGCCGCCCGCGCAGCCGGCGCCGAAGTTGTTGCGGAACCGGGGCGTGGCTATGGACAAGCCTGTTGGACCGGCCTCCGCGAATGGCCGGAGGAGTTGGACTGGATCCTCTTCAGCTCGGCCGACGGCAGTGACCGGCTGGAGACGGAGGAGCTTTCCGCATGGCAGCAGGCCGCCGACTCGGGAGCGAGGATCGTCCTCGGCGACCGCACCGCATTGGAAGCCTCCCGCCGCGAGCTGAAGCCCGTGCAACGCTTCGGCAACGCCCTTTCCTCCGCGCTCATCCGCCTGGGCTGGGGCGTGCGGCCTCGCGACATGAGTTCGCTCCGGCTCGTCCGGCGTTCCGCCTTCGATGCGATGGCCCTGGCCGATCGCGGCTTCGGCTGGAACGTCGAGATGCACGTCCGCGCGGCCGAGCTGGGCCTGCACATCGCCGAAGTGCCGGTCCTCTACCGGCCCCGCGCCGGCGGCGTCTCCAAGATCTCGGGCAACTTGAAAGGTTCCTGCCACGCGGGCGCGATCATCCTCGGCACGCTCTGGAAACTTTTATGGTCCCGTTCTCACAGGCTCGGATTGAGCCGAAATCCAAACCAACCGAAACCCATCAAAGAACGATGAAAACAGCCTGCCTTGCCCTTGTCTTCACCGGCGCGCTTCTGCTCTCCGCCCCGCGTGCCGGCGCCTCGGGGAGCGTCATTCCCCGCGTCGGGCGCCCACCGGTGACCGACGCCGGCAACGCCCAATACGACCTCGGAAAGAGCCTCTACAACGGCACCACCGCCCTCGGTGAAGCCAATGCCGCCACCATGGCCGGACAGCTGGCCAAACTCGAGGCCTGGCGGACGAAGCTCCCCGCCTCGGCGGCCCGCGCCAAAGAACTCCCGGCCCTCGCCGGCAAGCTCAACGAAACCCAGCTCGCCGCCCTCGAGCAGTTCCTGAAAACCCGTTACGGCCTCAAGTGATCACCACCATTTCCAACACCATGAAGAAGCCGATTATCCTCCTCGCCTTGTCCGCCGCCGCGCTCCCTGCGCTGGCCCAGACCTCGGCCTACACCCCGGCCGCCGGCCAACTGGTCGTCTCGCCCTCCTATGTCTACCAGAACTTCCAGAAGTTCTGGATGGGCCGGAACGATGCGTCGCTCGCCCCGGCCGACGTCACCCAGCACACCGGCGTCATCGCCTTCGACTACGGCATCACCGAGACGATCGCGCTCGATGTGCAGGTCGGCTATGTCCGCACGGATTCCAAGGCCTTCGGCGGCCCCAGGAAGGACGACGGCATGACCGACACCCTCGTCGGCCTCCGCTACAAGCTCGTCGATGAAACCAAGGTCAACTGCCGCTGGTCCCCGACGTTCACGCTGCGCGCGGGCGCCATCATCGAAGGCACCTACGACGCGGGCCTGCCGTTCTCCGGCGGCGACGGCGGCTCCGGATTTGAAACGTCGCTCCAGTTCGGCAAGGCGATCGGCACGACCGGCCTCGCCCTCTATGGCGACATTGGCTACCGCTATCGCAACCAGACCGTGCCGGACGACCTCTTCGGCAGCATCGGCCTTTCCTACACCATCGCCAACGCCGTCACCCTCTCCGGCGGCTACCGCCACATCCAGAGCCTGTCCGGCACGGACATCGGCTCGCCCGGGTTCACCTTCCCGAGCCTCCGCGAGATCAACCAGCTCGCCGAGTTCTCGCTGAGCTACACCGACAAGGGCGGCCGCACCTACGCCCTCTTCGGCGGCGTCTCGCTCGATGGCCGGAACACCGGCGACAAGACCCTCTTCGGCGCGACCATCAGCATCCCCATCCAGCTCCGCTGAGCACCGCCTGACAGTTTGACTCCGCCACGGCCCGGCCTCACCGCCGGGCCGTTCGCTTGAAAGTGTTCCGCATCGGGCGATGATGTGGTCCACGCGATGCCCGCCACCGACCACATCCGCAACAAGCTCTCGCAGGTCCCGCACAAGCCGGGCGTCTACCTGCACAAGGACCGCTTCGGCACCGTCATCTACGTCGGCAAGGCCCGCGATCTCCGCAACCGCGTCTCCCAGTATTTCCACTCCTCCCGCCGCCAGGGCTGGGACCTGAAGTTCAACGCCCTCGTGGACGCCATCCACGACTTCGACTGGCATGTGGTGAAGTCCGAGCCCGAATCGCTCCTGCTGGAAAGCCGGTTGATCAAGGAGTTCAAGCCGCGCTTCAACGTGGACCTGCGCGACGACAAAAACTTCCTGCTCCTCAAGGTCAACCTCGCCGACCCGATCCCGCGATTCACCCTCACCCGCCTGCGCAAGGACGACGGCTGCGTCTACTTCGGGCCCTTCGCCCACAGCGGCAGCGTGCGCCGCGCGGTGATCATGATGCGGAAGAAGTTCCAGCTCCGGGGCTGCCGGCCGCTCACGCCCAACGAGTCGGACTACAAGCACTGCCTCTACGGCAACCTCAAGCACTGCACCGCGCCCTGCATCGGCAACGTCACCCGCGAGCAGTATCTGGAACAGGTCCGCGCCGGCATCGAATTCCTCCAGGGCCAGACGGACGAACTCCGCGCCGAGCTGGAAGCGGAGATGAAGAAGGCCGCGGCCAACCACGAATTCGAGAAGGCCGCCCAGCTCCGCGACGCGCTCAAGGACATGGCGCGCACCGTGCAGAAGACGGAGAAGTTCGAGCGCATCCCTTACAAGCTCCCCGTCGCCATCAATCCCGAGGCCGACATGCGCGAACTCGGCCGCCTGCTCGGCCTGCCCAAGGCACCCGAACGCATCGAGGGCTTCGACATCTCGAACATCTCCGGAACCTTCATGGTCGCGTCCATGGTCAGCTTCTGGCACGGCCGCCCCGACCGCTCGAACTACCGCCGTTTCAAGATGAAGACCGTCACGGAACAGAACGACTTCGCCTGCATGGCCGAGACCGTTCGCAGGCGCTACTCGCGGTTGAAGAAGGAGGTGGAAGGCGAAACCCAGATCACGGAAGAGACTTCCGAGCCGGCTGACGCGTCTCCGGCATCCGGCATCCGGGATCAGGCATCCGATCTCTCGCTCCCTTGGCTCCCCAAGCCTCCGACCGCCCCGAAACTCCCCGACCTCATCCTCATCGACGGCGGCAAAGGCCAGCTCGGCGCGG
>JAYTUE010000057.1:0-2627 GCA_043744715.1 Verrucomicrobiota bacterium
TGACACACGCACCATGAACAACCCAGCCGCGCACCCCTCACCCCATCCCTCTCCCCTCCTCCGAGGAGGGGAGAGGGTGCCCGCAGGGCGGGTGAGGGGTGGTTCGACTGCGATGCACGGAACTCCGCCACGCCATCGCATTGCTCGGCGGATTGTTCCTCGTGGGCCTGCTCGTCATCGCGTTCCTGCCGGAGACGAAGGACCAGCCGCTGCCGGAGTGATCCAACTAACGGTGCGACCAGCCGAAACGACCCGGTCGGTTGCCTTGGCTGAGGAAAGGCCAATAGACGAAGGCGGACTTGCCGATGACGCTCTCCTCAGAAAAGTCGCCCCAAGCTCGCGAATCGAGGCTGTTCATGGTGTTGTCACCCATGACGATGTAGTGCTTCGGACGGACGGTGAAGATCTCGCGGTCGTCATTGAACAGCGGCGCCAAGCCGGGCTTGGCATTCTGGCGCGCGACGACTTCGTTCACATGGCCGGAGAACTCGCTGTCCTTCGGCGGGCCAGTGAGGTGATAGACATTCTCGAAGTGCGGCGTGCTCGCGTCGAGACGCAGACCGTTGATGTGCAGATGACGGTCGTTGTCGAGGCTCACGCGTTCGGTGCCCAGCGCGACCATGCGTTTGATGTAGAACTGGTCCTGCGGCAGTCCCTCGATGCCTTTCGTCTCGAAGACGATGATCTCGCCCCGCTCGGGCCGACGGAAGTTGTAGCTCAGGCGATCCACGAACAGATGGTCGCCGCTGATGACCTTGAGCTTGATGATGTCCTCGCCCTTGCGGAAGCGCTGGCCGGGGAACAATCCCGACCGATGCGCGTTCCCTCCAAAGAGCTGGTCTGGCGGAAACCAAACGGAGTAACTCCGTTCGCCGACTTGGAAGGTCTGCTTCTTCACCAGCGGGAAAACCGTCTTCGGCGCGCTTACGTTGCGCAGTTCACCGTCCTCCTCGCAGACGACCTGGTAGTAGGTGATGCCTCGGAACCACGAGTCCACGAACGCATCGAGACCGGTCGGAAACCTCACGTCTGGCTTCTCGCGAAAACTCTCGTGCGTGATGCCGTAGAGCGTCGGCTGCATCGAGCCGGTGGGAATCTTGAACGGCTGGAGGAAGAACGTCCGGATCGCCATCGCCACGGCGATGGCCACCAGCACGACCTCCACGTTCTCGCGCCAAGTCGCGTGCGGATACGGCTTGAGCCAGGTGTTCGCGACCGTCTCCACGTTGGTCATCTCAGCCTGCAACGCCTTCTTGTCCGCCTTCGCCGTGATTGCAGCGCACACCTTGGCGCAGGCTTCCTCGATGGCCTTGACGCCCTCGGGCGCGAGCAAATCCCGCTGCGCCGCCGCCAAGTTCAGCACGTGCTTCCGCAGGTCGCACGCCTGCCGCACCGTGCCGGAGAAAAGCCATTGCAGCAGGACGCTCATGGGCGATACGCCTCCCCTGCCCTGTTCAGAGCAATTCTCTTTGCGCTCTTTGTGCCCTTTCGCGGCTTCATCATGTTCCTCTCCGCCTCACGACTTCAGCACTTCGATGAACGCCTCCTGCGGGATGTTCACCGAGCCGAACATCTTCATGCGCTTCTTACCTTCCTTCTGCTTCTCGAGCAGCTTGCGCTTGCGGCTGATGTCGCCGCCGTAGCACTTCGCCGTCACGTCCTTGTGCATCGCGCCGACCGTCTCACGCGCAATGAACTTGCCGCCGATAGCCGCCTGGATGGCGATGCCGAATTGCTGCCGGGGAATAACTTCCTTCAGCTTCGCCGCCAGCGCGCGACCCCGCGCCTCGGCCTTGTCGCGGTGAACCAAGCAGGAGAACGCGTCCATCAACTCGCCGTTGACGAGCATGTCCAGCTTCACCATGTCGCTGATCTCGTAGCCGATCGGCTCGTAGTCCATCGAGCCGTAGCCGCGCGTGATGGATTTGATGCGGTCGTGGAAATCAATCAGGATTTCGTTCAGCGGCATCTTGGCCGTGAGCATCACGCGGCGCACATCGAGCGTCTCCGTGTGCTGAATGTCGCCGCGCTTCTCTTTGATCAGCCCCATGATGTCGCCGATGTTCTCGTTCGGGCAGATGACGAACGCCTTCACCATCGGCTCCAGGATGTGCTCGATGTAGGTCACGTCGGGGAGGAACGCGGGGTTGTCCACCTGCTTCTCCACCCCGTCCGTCATCTTGACTTGATAGACCACGCTCGGATACGTCGCGATGATGTCCATGTCGAACTCGCGCCGCAGCCGCTCCTGCACGATCTCCATGTGCAGCAACCCGAGGAAGCCACACCGCAGCCCGAAGCCGAGTGCCGCCGAGCTTTCGGTCTGGAAGGTCAGCGCCGAGTCGTTGAGCTGGAGCTTCGCAATGGCGATCTTCAAGCCCTCGTAGTCAGCCGTGTTGATCGGATAAATCCCGCTGAACACCATCGGGTGAATCTCCTGAAAGCCCGGCAGCTCCGGCGCGGGATGGCGCGGGTCCGTGATGGTGTCGCCGACCTTCACCTCGCGCGGCGTCTTGATGTTCGCCGTGAAGTATCCGGTCTCGCCGACCGTGAGCTTGTCGCGCTTGTAAGGTTTCGGGTTGAACGACCCGACTTCCTTCACCTCCACCGTCTTGCCGGAGTGCAGC
>JAYTUE010000058.1:0-2623 GCA_043744715.1 Verrucomicrobiota bacterium
CTTCTTCACGCCGAGCCGGACCTGCCCGTTGTCGAGGAACACCATGTCACCGGGGACGGCCGGATCGGTGGTGGCGGCCGAGGCGGAGGAAAGCAGCGCAAAGACAACGACGACGAGGATGAGGAGCGCGCGCACCAACCGAGTGGCACGCGCTTGGCTGAGGCCCAACGTGCCTTTGGCTAAGTCAGTGTTCATGGCGGATAAGTTTCCGGAGCATAGACAGTCACCGTCAGAGTTCCTCCCAGATCGGCGATGCGTTGGACAAGTTTTGCAGGAACGGAAAAACGGGCGGCTTGATGTTCGTCCACGGCTTTGATCCCGATGTCAAATGACCGGCCTTTGGCAGCATCCCAGATCTTCCGACCCTCGGGACTCAACCGCTCGACGAGGCGGCAAACGGAGACAAGCCTTCGCTCAAGCTTCGCCACGAGAAATGTGTTCATCTCCAAGATCAGCAGGTAGCCCGAAGGGACTCGCCCGCAGTAGAGGTAGAAGGCACCAAGCGCCTCGAACTCCCGCTTGAGCCCGCCCAATGGTTTGGCGGACAGAATCTCCACGTCCACATTGATGAATTCGCCGGTCATCACCGGCTCCTCAGAAATCAAACTGGTCGATGTTGTCCTTGGTGAAGACGAAGGGTTGGCCGAGGAGGATGTCGGTGCCTTCGATCTTCAATTCGCCCAGAGGACCGGCTTTGAAGCTTGTGGCGCCGGGTTTGAGTTCGCCTTTGGCCAGCGCGGCGGCGGCGTGGAGCGTGAGGTAGCCGAGGTCTTCCACCTTCCAGAGGATCACGGCTTGGGTGACGCCGGACTTCACGTAGGCCTTATTCTCGTTCGGAAGCCCGAGGCCGAGGACTTTCACCTTGCCGGCTTTGCCCGCCTGTTTGACGGCTTCGGCGGCACCGGGAACAGCCGGGGAACAGATGGCCATGACACACTTCAGATTGGGATAGGCTCCGAGGAGGTTGGCCGTCTCCTGCTGGGCCTTGTCCTTCTGGTCGTCGCAGGGCTTGGTGTCGACGAGCTTCATCTTCGGATACTTCTCCTTGAGCCGGGCTTCGATGTTCTTCCGCCATTCGTTCATGTTCGCGGCGGTCAATGTGGCGGTGATGATGGCGAACTCGCCTTCTTCGCCGCAGAGCTTGGCTGCGGTGTCCATGAGCGTGTAACCGATGCCCTGGGCGGTGGCCTGGTTGACAAAGAAGCTGCGGGCGTCGGGCGTGGTGTCGGAATCGTAGGTCAGCACCTTGATGCCTTTGGCCTGGGCCTTCTTCAGCGCGGTGGCGATGCCTTCGCGGTTCTCGCAGGCGGCGGCGATGACATCCACGCCGAGGGTGATCCAGTTCTCGACGATCTCGTTCTGCTTCGCCGGGTCGGTGTTGGTCGGGCCGTCGAAGAGAAGTTCCACGCCGAGTTCGGTGGCAGCCTTGTCCGCGCCCTTCTTCACGGTGACGAAGTATTGGTTGCCCTTGCTCTTGGGCAGGAGCGCGATGCTGAGCTTCTTGGCGGCGGGCGCGGTTCCGGCGGACGGCGACGTGCCTGGCTTCGGTTCGGATTGGCCGCAGCCGACGAGGAGAGCGAGCGAGGCGCAGGCGAGGAAGGGAAGGAGGCGTTTCATGCGTTGGAGGTGGTGCTTGGAATGCGCGAAGTCTGGCGTCGAGCCCGCCGCTCCGACAAGGACTTCATCAACACGCCGCCGGCCAGCGCCGCGATGAGCAAGGCCCCGGTCAGCACGCCCGACAGTTCGCGCGAGACGCCCATGATGGACGGGATGCGCGACAGGCCGTTGTTCAGCACCGCGATGGAAGTCACGCCGAGCAGCGTGCCATGCACCGAGCCGGTGCCGCCGAAGATGCTCGTGCCGCCGAGGACGACGGCGGTGATGGCGAGGAGTTCGTAACCCGTGCCTGCGTCGGCTCGGGCCTGCGTGACGCGAGCAGTGAGAATGATCGCGGCCAACGCGGCGACGAGTCCCGCCATGACGTAGGCGAAGGCGAGCCGGCGTTCCACCGGCAGTCCGGCGTGACGCGCGCCTTCCGGCGAGAAGCCGATGGCCCGCCACGAACGGCCGAACGTCGTGCGATGGACCAGCAGCCAGACGACCGCCGCGATCACGACAAAGATCCAGGCTTGTGTCGGCAGGCCGAGGAAGGTCGCGCTGCCGAGGGCGAGGAAACTTTCCGGGAACTTCGAGTAGGTGGCGGTGCCCTTGGTGATGGCTTCGGCCAAGCCGCGGAAGAGCGAGAAAGTTCCCAGCGTGACGATGAGCGCGGGCAGCCGGAGCCGGGTGATGAGAAGGGCGTTGAAGCCTCCGGCAAGGCCACCGATCAGCAGCGTGATGCCACCCGCAACCAGCGGAGGCAACCCCCCGTCCTGAGCCATCGTGCCGAACAATACCGCGCACAGCCCAAGCAGCGATCCGACGGACAAGTCGATCCCTCCGGTCAGGATGATCGGCATCATGACCAAGGCCAGCAGGCCAATCTCGGTCGTGTGACGGACGATGTTCGAGAGGTTGTCGGCGGTGAGGAAGTTGCGGCCGGTGGCGGAGAACAGGATGAACTCGGCGACAAGAAACAAGCCGAGGATCGCCTCCGGCTGAAGGCGGAGGCGACCGGGTTGGG
>JAYTUE010000059.1:0-35148 GCA_043744715.1 Verrucomicrobiota bacterium
GAGCACTCGGGCACGGCGGACGTGGCCTGGAAACCCGTGCGCGGCGCGCGGGCCTACACCATCGAACGCGCGGCCGACGCGCCGGCGCTGGACTGGGGCATGATCGGCACGAGCACGAAGAAGGAGGCGTCCCTCAACTCGATGCAGAGCGGGAGGAAGTATTGGTTCCGCGTCGCGGCCATCGGCGCGGCCGGCCAGAGCGCCTACAGCGATCCGGTGCCGCTCTACGCGCCGTGAGACGCGCACGCGTGCCATGCGTGATGATTTCGGAAACGGCGGGGCCCTGCGGCTCCGCCGTTTTTCGTTCTGGCAGGGGAGTTGATTCGCAAAGGGGTGAGGGACGAGGCTAACGCCGAGCCATGGGCCGAACTCGGAAGCGGAAGGGAGTTGGGCGGATCTTCCACCGGACGCAAATCCGGTCGAACGATTCTTCTAACTTTCAACGATTTCAACCAGAAGCCAAGAAACGCCATTGACCTATCTGTCCTATTGTCCTATGACAGATGACGCACGCCACCATGATCCTCTCGATCAACTTCAACTCGGCCCAGCCGGCTTACCTGCAACTCGTCGACCAGGTCAAAGCCGCAGCGGCGGCCGGTGCGGTCAAGGCGGGCGATTCGCTGCCGTCGGTCCGCCAACTGGCCGAGCAGCTGCGGCTGAACCGCAACACCGTGGCCAAGGCCTACACCGAGCTGGAGAGCCAGGGCGTGATCGAAACCGCAGCCGGCAAGGGCTGCTTCATCCGCGCCAACCGTTCGCCTTTCAACGCGGCGAAAAAACGGGATGTGCTCGTGCCGGAGATCGATTCGCTCGTGGTGAAGGCGCACCACCTCCAGGTCGGCAACACCGAACTCCTCAAGCTCATCGGCGAGCGCCTCGATGCGTTCGCGGTCGTCCGCCAGAAACATTCAGCCCCGAAAACCTAGGAGACTCCCCATGAAACATCCCCTCATCCTAATCCTCGCCACCATCGCCATCCTCGTCGGAACCGGCTTTGTCATGCCGGCGGTAGCCAAGCTGCGAAGCGCCGGAACTCTCCCCGGCATGGACCTCGCCCTCCTGCTCTTCGGCGTCTCCCTGACTCTCGTCGGCCTGGCAACGGGCATCAGCCGCCTTTGGCGCCCGGCCGGCCGCAACTAAGGACCCGTCGCCGGCCAGTTTCCCTCAAGCAACCACCAAGGAAGTTTCACCATGAGCACGCCCGTCATCGAAATCACGAACCTGCACTACCGCTACGACAAGGCGGACGCCGTCCACGGGCTGAACCTGAAAGTCATGCCAGGTCGTTGCCACGGGCTACTCGGCCGCAACGGCTCAGGCAAGACCACGACGATGAAGTGCCTGTTGAGCCTGCTTCGGCCGCAGCAGGGCACGGTGCGGCTGTTCGGCATGGATCCCGCCAAGGACGAAGTCGCCGTGAAGAAGCGTCTGGCCTACGTGCCGGACTATGTCGGTTTCTATCCGTGGATGAGCGTGCAGGAGACGCTGGATTTCTTCGCCTCCTTCCGCGACCAGTGGAACGATCGGACGGAGAAGGACCTGCTGGATCGTTTCCAACTTGATCCAAAAAAGAAGGTGACGGCGTTGTCGAAAGGCCAGCGAACCCAACTCGCCCTGATCACGGCGATCTGTCCCGAGCCCGAGCTGCTCATCCTCGACGAACCCACTTCCGGCCTCGACCCGATCGTCCGCCGCGAATTCATCGAGACGGTGATCGGCGCGTATCAGGATGCCGACCCGGCCAACCGCACCATCCTCGTCTCCACCCACCTCATCGCCGAGTTCGAGGGATTGATCGACGAGTTCACCCTCATTGACGCAGGCCGCGACGTGCTGACACTCACGACCGATCTGGCCCGCGAACGTTACCAGCGCATCCATGCGCGTTTCGCCACACCGGCCGCCGTGCCCGACATCGCCAACGTCATCTCCAGCCGCAAGAACGGCCGCGACCTCGAACTCGTGGTCAACGGCCAGCGCGATGAAGTGCTGTCAAAGCTCCGCGCGCTCCAACCCGAGGAACTTCGCCATGAGTCCCTTAGTCTTGAGGAGACGTTCACCGCAGTCCTCTCGACGAAAGGAGATCGCCAATGAGCCTGCTGCTAAGAAAGGAACTGAGACTGGTGATGCCCGCCACGCTGGTCATCTGCCTCCTTGGATGGGTGTCGATCTTCATGAGGGCAGACGAATCCTTCACGATCATGATCTTCATTGGCGGGGCTGCAGGCATAGCAGCCTTGGGCTACGGACAAGAGTTCGAATATGGAACTTTTGACCTGCAACTGACAGCCCCTGTAAGCAGGCGGCGGATCTGGTGGACAAAACTGGCGGCGATGTTCGCAGGAGTGTTTGTCCTAGGACTCAACCTCCTGCTGTTCGAGAAAGCCCTCCCCCGTTTCGGCCTACCGGGGGCCGCCGAGTTCACCATGTATGCCGCTTGGATGACGTTGACCGCCCTGAGTGTCACCTTCTTTGTCTGGAGGCTGAAAAGCATCGTCGGTGGTGCGGCTGTGGGCGGATTGTGGTCTATCATCTACCTCGGTCTGGCGGAGCCGCCTATTTGGGAAAAACTACTCGGCCTGGTAGACAACAACTTGGTGCGAGGCTCCAACGGTGAGTTGATCCGGCCCGCGCTGGTCCTCGCAGTTGCCGGCATCACGGCCGCAGCGCACTATCGCTACTGGATGCGTGGTGAAATCCAAGGCCGCAACGGATCCGAAGGCGGCATTCACTCCTGGTCCCTGAGCCGAGCTGGTTCCGGCCCCAACCGCCGCAGGCCGTTGCTGAATCTCGTCGTGAAGGAAGTGCGGCTACAGACGCCGGCGATCTTCGTTTCCCTGGCCTGCGTCGCCTTTACCCTCCTCGCATACGCTGGCCGAAACCTCTTCCCCGCCGGCATCGAAGTCTACAAGGCGGGCATCGTTCTCCTCACTGCAATCGTGCCGCTCCTGGTCGGCTGCACGGCTTTTGCCGAAGAGAGGTCTCTGCGTTCGCTTCAGACCACGGCCACGTTGCCTCGCGCGTGGGGAGCGATCTTCACAGTGAAGTTTTTGACAAGCTGTGCACTCGCGCTGCTTCTAGGCGGATTGCTTCCCGCTTTGGTGGAACCCTTGTTTGGAAAGCCTCAGTTCAACCCAACCGTCCTTGCCATAGTCGTGTCGACGGTCTGGCTGATTGGCTTGTTTGCCGGGTCCATCTCCACCTCCACCGTAAAAGCCGTTCTATTCGCCTGCGCCTTTGCCGTATTCCTCTTCCTCAATCTCCAGGTCTGGTCACGCACCGGTTTCCTGAGTTTCACCAGCATAGCATTGGAGAATCTGATCTATGATCTGATGGGAACTTTCCCGGACCCCGCATCCGCCGCCAAATCCTTCATGCCGCTCTTAATTTCCGTGGCATCTATCTACGGCTGCACCATGGCAACGCTTCTCGTCGGCTATTCGTTCCGCTTCGGACGTCGACCGGATGTGCCGAAGAGGGAGCTGGTCTCTGCAATTGTTGTTATTGCAGCGGTCACCTCCCCTTTGGCTGCGGTTCTCATGGCGGCTTTTGCCATCTTCCAATTGAATTTCCGTTGAAACGAAGGTGTCTTCAACCGGTCACTCCCGCCATCAGCCGCATCAGCGCCGGCTGGGAGAATTGTTCCCGAGGAAGTTCACCGCTGATCTTGCCCTGTCGCAGGACGATGATCCGGCGGCTGAGGTTCATGACTTCGGGAAGCTCGGAGGAGATGACGAGGATGGCGAGGCCCTGGCAGGCGAGTTCGTCGAGCAGGCCGTGGATCTCCGCCTTGGCGCCGACATCCACCCCGCGCGTCGGTTCATCGACGATGAGGATGTCGCATTCTCGGGCCAGCCACTTGGCCAGGGCGATCTTCTGCTGGTTGCCGCCGCTGAGTCCGGAGATGAGCGACTCGGTCGAGGGAGCCTTCACCCGGAGACGGTCGGCATAGCGCCGGGCCATCGAACGTTCTTCGCCCATCCGCACAAAGCCACCCGTCGCCAGCCTGGTCAACGACGCCAGGGAGGTGTTCTCGCGGCAGTTCATCGAGAGCACGAGACCGAGGCGTTTGCGGTCTTCCGGCAACAGGCCGATGCCGGCTGCCAGCGCCGCCTGCACGTCGCCGACGGGGAGCGCCCTGCCCTTCACCTGGATTCGACCCGTCGCCTCTGGATCGAGTCCGAAGATGGCCTGCGCCACCTCGCTGCGTCCTGCGCCGACGAGCCCGGCGAAGCCCAGAACCTCGCCCGCGCGCAACGTGAACGAGATGTCGGAAAATTTTCCCGGCGACCTCAAATCCTCCACGCGCAGCCGTTCCTCCCCCAAAGGACGATCGAGATGTTTCGGCAACACCGACACCACGTCGCGCCCGACCATCTGGTGGATGACACGCTCGGGGTTGGTGGCCGGGGCCGCTTCGGTCGAGACATGCTTGCCGTCGCGGAAGACGGTGATCGTGTCGCACAGACGGAAGATCTCCTCCATGCGGTGGGAGACGTAGAGCACGGTGAGCCCGCGCTGCTTGAGTTGCCCGAGAAGCTTGAAGAGATGTTCGCTCTCAGAAACCGAAAGCGAACTCGTGGGCTCGTCCATCACGATGATCCGGGCCTTCGTGCCCAACGCGGCCGCGATCTGGACGAGCTGCTCCTGGCCGGTGGTCAGCTCGCCGATGGGCCGGTCGACATCGATGTCCGCCTCAATCTCGGCGAGCATCTTGCGGGCTCGTTCCCGCATCAGGCCGCGATCCAGCCAGCCTGCAGTGTTGGGAAGTTCTCCAAGGCAAAGATTCTCCGCCACGGTCAGGTTCGGGCAAAAGGCCAGCTCCTGGTGCACGATGGCGATTCCAAGTCTGCGGGCCGCGAGTGGATCAGTGGGCTCGATGCGCCGGCCTTCGAGGATGATTTCACCGGCATCGGCGACATAGACTCCGGAAAGGATCTTTCCGAGCGTGCTCTTGCCCGCGCCGTTCTCGCCCATGAGCGCGTGGCAACTGCCGCAGGCGACATCGAACGACACGCGATCCAGCGCCTGGACGCCGGGAAACGCCTTGGAGATGTCGCGGAACGAGAGGAAGGGCATGTCTGTGGAATAGCCGGCCCGGTTCCGTTTGTGAACTCCGCGTTCACCTGCGGCACTCTTCAGCCCGCGGGCAGCGCGCTGCCCTTGAATCCGAACACGCCCTTCAGCCACCGCCACACGGCCCGTAAGCCGATCGGTTCCACGCGAAGTCCGTAGACCTGGGCCAATTCCTCTTCATGACTACGGTAGCGCGGCGGCAGCGACATGATCGGACGCACGTCCTCGCCTTCGACCACGACGAGTTCCGACAGGACCAGGCCCAGGCCCACCGCATAGTCCGCCTTCGGCAGATCGAGTTTCTTGGGGGCCATCACCAGCCAGGGTTTGTAAGTGAAAACGAAGCCGCCCTCGTTGCGTTTCTCCAGCTTGCCGTAGGAGCGGACGGGGACCTTGTCGATCTCCCGTGCGAGGAACATCCAGTTGGCCTGGGCATCGGGTTTGAACCGTCCCATGCGCCCGGTGAAGAAATCCCAGAGATAAACCGTCCCGAAATGCGCCAGGCGAAAGGTCCAGCCGGAGAGGAACCACGCGGCGAGGATGATCACCGACGCCCAGACGAGGCCGATCATCGGGCTGGCGAACGACGTTCCCACCACGCTGCCGAGCAACGCCAGGCGGACTCCCTTCAAAGCCGCATCCACGGTGGCGAAGGGGCTGACGAGGATGAGGACGTTGATCGCGTGCCCCAGGAGGAAGACGAAGACGAACGCGATCACGGCGAAGGGAACCAGCAGCACATTCAAGATCCTCGGCCCATCGATGGCGGCGAAGCCCGCATCGCTCAACGACGCGCTGCCGAAGAGGTCGCTGCCGAAGAGGCTTGAGACGAGGGGAACGAACGCACCCGCCGCCACGAGACCGCTCAGCTTGTTCTCCAGCGCCTCCGCCACATCGATCGGCTTTTTCAGGGACGTGGGAACAGCCAGACCCATCACGTCCTTGGTGAACACGAGGGCGACAAGCAGAAGCGCCGGAATGAAAAACCACGGCTTCGCATACCAGGGAAGGTTCGGCTTCTGGGCGGCGGAAGAACGGAAGTATTTCCAGGCACCGACGGCTCCCACGCCGAGCAGCGGCGATATGGCGACGCCCGTGATCATCGACACGGTCTGGGCCAATTGTTCCCACTGGGGAGTTTGGTCGTTGGCCGTCTTCAAAGCCAGAGTGGACGAGTCGGCTGCTCCACTGATGAAGGGCTGGAGGAAGAGAAAAACCGCCAGAAGTGCTCCTAGAATCCGGTTTTTCATGGGAACAACTGTGCGGAGCCAAGGCCGATTGTAAAGTGGTGGATATGGCGATGATTTCCGCCAATGGGACACGCAAGTTCCACAGATGGGACATTTTCATCTTGCGCTAAACGAGAGAAAGTATTATTTCAGCTCTGTCTTAAATATCTACAGGTTGTTCTTCATGAAAAATCTCATTCAAAAATTAACCGGAGTTGGTGCCGCCATGTTTGCAATAGGGGTTGGGCACAATGCATCTGCAGCAGTCATCACGCTGGACCTTCTTACCGCCGGCAGCTCGGCTCTCGGACCGAGCGGTTCGATTTTCAAGCAGATTGCGACGGGCGCCGGCACGGGCAACAGGGATCCCTTCCTGAGCCTTGATTCCAAGAAAGGCATACTCCAGGGCTACAACACGGATGCCAACGCCAGTGCCGCCAACAATCCCGACATCGTCACCGGTGGTGGCCGGACCCACTCGGTGACCTTCGGCCAGTTGCGCTACACGACCTCGGGTGGGATCGACTATGTCCGCTTCTCGCTGGACATCAATGAGCCGGGAAACACCCCAGATAAGTATCTGGCGTTGAATGATTTTCAAATCTTCGCACCGGTTGGACCTGGTTTCGCAAACTACAATGGACCCGTTTCTGGCTTGGGAACCGCGCTTTACAACATGGATTCCGGCAGTGACCGGACTGTGCTGATGGACTACTCCCTCCAGGCAGGTTCCGGCGTTTCAGACATGGAATTGCTCGTTCCGTTGAGCCTCTTCAATGGACTCGCCGCCAATCGCAGCATCGTGGTCTACACCCGGATTGGCGACGGGACCGGAGTTAATTACCCCGGGATTCTGAACACGAATTGGAAAGCGAGCGCCGGCGGTTTTGAAGAATGGAGGCTCTCTACGACCGATACACCCGTTCCGGTTCCTGAAGCATCCACCATCGTCATGGCTGTCGGCCTGTGCGGCGGTCTGGGTTTGATGGAATTCCGCCGCCGCCAAAAACGCGTCGCACCCGTTGTTGCTTAACGGCTTCACCGCACGGCTTCTTCTTCCGTTTTGACACCTATGGCCTGGTTAAAACCGGGCCATTTTTGTTTCCAGAAAAATCTCCTGAACCATCCACAACTTGGGACGGAGCCAACTCCTCGCGAAGCCACTGCGGCCGGTTCGTGGTGATGCCGTCCACGCCGGCATCAGCCCACTTCTTGGCCATGGCCGGATCATCGACCGTCCAGACGTAGAGCTTCAGGCCGGCGGCTTTGACCTGCTTCACGAAGTCCTTGTCGACCGGGAAACCCTGGTTGAGATCCAGCCCGTCGAGCCCGCCCGCCTTCGCCTTGGCGATGATGTCGGCGATCTTCGGATACTCCCCGGTCTTCTTGTCCTTGGCCCAGCTGTGGAGCCAGCTGACTTCATGCTTGGGAAACTTCTTCTTCGCCGCGCCGGCCGTCTCGAAGCTGAAGACAATGATGGGCATCTGCTCGGGCGCTTTGCCGGATGCCGCGATCACCCGCGCCAACTCGGGCAGGATCTCCGGCCCCACCTTGATCTCGATGAAGATGCGTCTGCCCTTCTCCAACGTCGCAAGGAAGGAATCGAAGGCCGGGATCTTTTCCCCGGCAAACTTGGGATCCTTCCACGCACCGACATCCAAATTCTGCAGCTCGGCCCAGGTCTGGGTGGCGATCTTGTTGGTGGCACCGCCGACGCGCTTGGTGTCGAAGTCGTGGTGGATCACGATTTCCCCATTCTTCGACAGATGCAGATCCGTCTCGATGGCATCGGCCTTCTGCGCCCAAGCAAGCTTCATCGAGGAAAGCGTGTTTTCCGGCGCGTCAAACGAAGCCCCGCGATGGGCTATGATCTCCACGGCGGAAAGGGTGATGGACATGGCGGAAGCTAAAGTCAGGGCGAGCACGCGTTGCATGGCGTGAGTAAATGAGCCGAAGAGCGGACTCCAAGAAACAATCTCATGACGAACTGGTCTCCCGGAATACGCGCTCATTTCGGCAGCCACTTCTCCCAGTTCTTGGCGAAGGCATCCACGTTCTCCTTGGTCACCGGCATCAGCGGGCTCACGTCCTTCACGGCCACGGGCTCTTTCTTCAGGTGGATTTTGTTGATGAGGTGTTCGATCGACTTGTAGCCCCATTCGTAGACCTGCTGGGCGAGGAGGATCTGCACATGGCCGCTCTTGAGGTAGCCAAGCTGGGCCGGCAGCGCGTCCACGCTCACGACCTTCACCGTGCCCGGGGCCCACTTGAGCGCGTTGTCCGTGAAGAGCGGCCAGCCGCCGATCATCGCCCAGCCTGTGATGTCCGGATTGGCCTGCATGACCTGCTCCACACGCGCGGCGGCGTCCTGGGGCGTTTCCTTGTGGTAGTAGGTGTCGCGGATGGTGATGCCCGGATACTTCTTGGCGGCGTTGCGGACGCCCTGGGAACGCTTCTGGAGATTCGGGGCGTTCTGGTTTCCGGCAAGGATCGCGACGACGCCCTTTCCTTTCATCACCTTGGCCAACTCCTCCATGACCTGCTCGCCGCACTGGATGTCGTCCACGCCGTAGGTGACGAAGCGTTTGCTGGCGACCGCGTCGGAATCAAATGTCGCCACCGGCACGCCACTGTCGACCGCGCGGTTGATCGCACCTGTCAGTTTATTCGCATCGGAACAGGCCACGGCGATTCCGTCCGCGCCGTTGAGCACGAGCTGCTCGATGGCCTCGGCCTGCTTCTGGGCGTCCTCCTCGTTCGGCGTGCGCCAGTCGATCTTGATGGTGATGCCGTGCTTCGCGCCGAGTTCCTTGGCGGCGTCGTTCGCGCCCACCCGTGCGGCCTGGAAGACGGGATTACCCTGCGACTTGGCCACGAGGCCGATGGTGTAGGACTTCTTCGTCTGGGCAAAGGCGCTCAGCGAAAGACCCAGGACAGTGGCGGACAAGATGAAGGCGCGGCGTTTCATAGGAGGAGTGTCGGGTGAACGCGGCTATTTCGGTAAGGTGAGCCACCGGGCGCAAGAGGGAATTGCGGCGAAGGATGTCGGAACATCGAACAACCAACATCGAACAACCAACATCCAACATCGAACAACCAACATCGAACGCCGAACATCCAACGGCGCGGCAGCGCAAGTCCTGGCGCACCTGGCGCACCTGGCCTTCTTCGGCGTTCGATGTTGGATGTTGGTTGTTCGATGTTCCTCGTCCACTCCCCTGCCCCTTCGCAGATGAACCCCTCCTCGCCGGGCAAGGATGCCCGGCCTACAGCGGGACTCGACGCTTCCCTGTCCGCTCGCCAACGTCCTCTCGTGGACTCCGCACCCGCCGCGCCAACCCAGCACCCGCCCCTCCAGCCCTCGACGCTCTACCTCGTCGCCACGCCCATCGGGAACCTGGAGGACATCACGCTACGGGCCCTGCGCGTGCTGAAGGAATGCGACGTCGTCGCGGCCGAGGACACCCGCCACACCGGCCAGTTGCTGACCCATTTCGGCCTGCATCGACCGCTCATCAGCTACCACAAGTTCAACGAAGCCAGCCGCACCGAGGAAATAATCCACCGCCTCGGGCGCGGCGAAAAAGTCGCGCTCGTCAGCGACGCCGGATCACCCGGCATCAGCGATCCAGGCGAACGCGTTGTCCGCGCCGCCATCGACGCCGGGTTCAAGGTCGAGGCCGTCCCCGGAGCCTGCGCCCTCGTCGCCGGACTCACCGCCAGCGGACTTTCGACCGACGAGTTCCACTTCATCGGCTTCCTCCCGCACAAGTCCGGCCAGCGCCGCAAACGCCTCGAAAGCCTCCGCGCCATTCCCGGCACCGCCGTCCTCTACGAATCTCCCTACCGCATCGAGAAGCTGCTGGGCGAACTCGCCGAAGTCTTCCCCACCCAGCGCATCGTCCTCGCACGCGAACTGACCAAGAAGTTCGAGGAATACCTCCGCGGCACCCCCGCCCAACTCCAGGCCAAGCTCAAAGGCCGTTCCATGAAGGGCGAGTTCGTGGTGATGTTCTCGACGGGCGACGGCGCTGAAGGGGAGAAAAACGAATTCGCCGAAGCGGGCGACTAGGCAGCCCGTCAAAGAACGGGTGTTTTTAGAAGGCGAGCTGAGAGGGGGCGAGGTCTGGACTGGCGATGGATCTGGAAAAATTCGGAGTGCTATCGGGACGAGACGGGCGATGAGGGCTGCCATCGGTAGGGCACGAAGTCGCGGCAGGTAGGGCGAAGGCTTCCGCCGAGCCATCGTAGGCCGCGCGAGGACGAGCGGCCTACGGCTCGGCGGGAGCCTTCGCCCTGCCATTGAAAAGCGCCCCACTTCCGCCGTGACGCAGCTTCGCCGTCCGCGTTAGCTCCGCAAACCATGTCTACGGCCACCGCGCTCCACTCGTCCGCCATCACGCTTCCTGACGGCGGAAAGTTTCCCTCGGTCGGCCTCGGCCTGTGGAAGATGCCGAAGCCGGAGCTGCCTTCGCTGGTGAAGGAAGCCATCCGCATCGGCTACCGGCACCTCGATTCCGCCTGCGACTACGGTAACGAACCGCAGGTCGGCGAAGGCATCGCCGCCGCCCTCCGCGATGGCTTCTGCCGTCGGGATGATCTCTGGGTCACATCCAAGCTCTGGAACACCTACCACGAGCCCAAACACGTCCGCGCCGCCTGCGAACGCTCCCTGCACGACCTGAAGCTCGATGTCCTCGACCTCTACCTCGTCCACTTCCCCATCGCGCTCGCCTTCGTGCCCTTCGACCTGCGGTATCCGCCTGAATGGTTCTTCGATCCGACGGCTCCTAATCCCGCGATGAAGCCGATTGACGTGCCCTACGCCGACACCTGGGGAGCCATGGAGGAACTCCAACGCGCCGGCCTCGTGAAACGCATCGGCGTGTGCAACCTCAACATCTCGATGCTGCGCGACCTGCTGGCCCGGTGCTCCATCCGTCCCGCCGTGCACCAGATGGAGCTGCATCCCTATCTCACCCAGCCGCGCCAGCTCCGCTTCTGCGCGCAGGAGAAGATCGCCGTCACCGCCTTCTCCCCGCTGGGCGCGCCGTCCTATTTGCCGCTCGGCATGGCCAAGCCCGAGGAAAACGTCCTCCACGATTCCGTCGTCACCGCCATCGCGGCGGCCCATCGGAAGACGCCCGCGCAGATCGCGCTGCGCTGGGGCGTGCAACGCGGCTGCTCCGTCATTCCCAAGACCCAGTCCCCTGCCCGGCTCGCCGAGAACCTTGCGCTCTTCGACTTCACCCTGACCGCCGAAGAAATGGCCGCCATCGACCGCCTCGACCGCCACCGCCGTTTCAACGACCCCGGTCACTTTGCCGAGAAGGCCTTCAACACCTTCTTCCCGATCTTCGACTGAAGGTAGGGCGGGCATCCTGCCTGCCCCGTCTTGGCAAGAGCTGGTGCACGAAGCAGCAGTCTGATCAGACCGCATCGTTTGGTGTCCGCTTTGGAGATCTCCAAGGGCAGGCTGGAAGCACTGCCCTACTTTGCTGCCGCCCCTTCGTGGCGACCCTCCGATTTCCGGACGCTCAGGAAGAAGCGGTTAACTTCACCGCAGCGTCGGCAGCGACTCCGACCAGCATCCCATGAAGGCGGAGATTTCCTTCCCTGCCACCGTCTGCCTACGGGCTTTCCATCGTCTCGGAGCTGTGTCAGAACGGCCTTATGAAAACGCTGGACAAGCTCCTGCTGGAGACAGCCACGCGACGATTGGTGGCGGAGTTCCATCCCGAACAAGTCTGGCTCTATGGATCGCACGCCTGGGGCCATCCGCACGAAGACAGCGATGTGGACCTGCTCGTCGTCGTGCCGCACAGCGACGAAACCCCCATCCGCCGCTCACAACGCGCGCACCGCTGTCTGCGCGGCCTGCGGATGCCCAAGGATGTGCTGGTCGAAACCAGGCAGGAATTGGAGCGCGTGCGGGGGCTCGCGACTTCGCTTGAGAACACGATCCTGACCCGGGGACGAAGGCTCTATGGCTGATGCGCTCACCGAGGCGAAAGCCTGGATGGTCAAGGCGTGGCGCGATCTGGAGACCGCCCGTCGGGCGGTGGCCGGCCGGCCCCCGTTCTATGACGTGGGCGTTTACCACTGTCAGCAGGCGGCGGAAAAGGCGGTCAAGGCGTTCCTCGTCCGGCACGGCAAGGCTCACGAAAAGACGCACGACATCGAAGTGCTGGTTGATCTTGCGGGAGAGATCGAGCCCGGCTTCCGCCAGTTGGCCGACGCCGCCGACCTGCTGACTCCCTACGCCACCCGGTTTCGTTATCCGAACGCGACCTTCGCGGTCGAACCGCACCCGGCCGAATTTGACGAGGCGTTGCAGCAGGCCCACATCATCCATGATTTTGTGTTGAACCTGCTCCCGGCGGAGGCGCGCCCGTGAAGAACACTCTCATCCAACCGGAAACGACCGGGGCCGTGGATCTGGCAGGCTGGAAGCACTGCCCTGCTTTGCTGCCGCCCTTCGCGGCGACCTTCCGATTGCAGGACGATCAGGAAAAAGCGGTTGACTTCGCCGGGGCGTCGGCAGCGACTCCTCAGCGTTCCATGAAGCCGGAGATCTTATTCCCAGCCCCCTTCCCCCTGCGGGCTTTTATCGCATCATGCCGTCTTTCCGCCAGGGCCTGTCTCCATTCCGTCGGTGACTGTCGCGGCTCCGCCGGTTCGCATCCCGTTTCCGACAGATCGAATCCGGCTTCCGCAGAATCCCGTAGCGCTTCGGACGGACGCTGCCGGAGTTCCGCCGAACGCCATCCCGCTTTCGATTTACTCCGGCCCCGTTCCGATGGATTCCATCCGGCTTCCGATCAATCCTGTCCTGCTTCCGATGCCTCTTGTTTCCAGTTGGATACAACTTTCCGGACCACCTCCTGAAACATTGACCCCAAAATCACCCCAACTCCCCACCCTCCATGCCTGAGACCACCCCTACGACTCCCGCCCCTGTTCCGCCCGCCAAGCCCAAGTCCGGACCTCGCGCCCCGGTGAATCAGGCGCACTTGGCGGAATTCCAGTTGGCCAGCGCCGTCGTCGCCGCCGCGCTCAAGGCCGGCTACGCCCCGCAGCTCGCCAAGCGCGACATCGCCGCCGACTATGTCGCCGAGCTTCAGGCCGACATCGAGGCCGCGCAGTCGCTCGCCGGACAGGCCGTCGGCAAGACCGCCGCCAAGCAGGGCGCCACCAACAACGAGGCGGAACTCAAGGACGCCCTCGTCGAACGGCTCCAGGAGGTGCAGAAGGCCGCCAAGCAGAAGGGCACCCGCACCGGCGACGACCTGTTGCCCAGGAAATATGGCGTGGGCACCAAGTTCACCAGCAGCCGCGACCTGTTGGAACAGGCCGCCACCAGCTTCCTGGAAAACCTCAAGACCGACACCCTGCCCGGCATCGATGCCGCCGCCGTCACCGCGATCAAGGACGCCCTGGCCGCCTACCGGCAGGTGCAGGCCGACCAAAGCGGCGCGCAATCCGGGGCCACCACCGGCCGGGCCGGTTTGGAGGCCGCCGTGGCCGCCATCGCCCGCCGCCGCCGCGAGATCCAGCTCGCGGCCGATGCCGCCTGGCCCGCCGGCAAGAAGGCCAACGCCGGCCTCCGCGCCGAATTCGGCCTCCCGGCCGACAAGGCCCTGAAATGAAGGCACTCCTCATTCTGCGAGGTATGTCCGCTGTCCAACGCGACAACGGTGTCCACAGATGGAGTTTCAAAGTGAGGCATAGAGGGTGGTGAGGCGGGGCACAGCGGCGGCTTCCGTGAGGTTTTCCTGCAGCGCATGCCCCGCACAACCACCGGATGAACTTCACTGAGCGCTGGCTGGCCCGCCGGGCGCGCGTGAGCAGGCTCGACACGGCCCGTCCGGCTTTGGCGGCGGTGCGTTGCACACCCCGTGCTCGCTGCGCCCGCCGCCGGTCTTCGGCCTCATTGTTCACCGCGTGCTCCCTTTCCAGTCGGTGTTCGTAAAGCAGCAGCAGGTTGTGCGTCAGCTCTACCATCTGTCCTTGCGCCGCCTTGGCCACCAGGCTCGTGCCCCACGCCTGCCGCTGGCCCAGCTTGTTCTTCACTTCATCAAACACCTTCTCCACTTCCCAGCGCCGCCGATACAGCTTGACCAGCACGCCGGGTGGCAGGTCCGGTTCGTTGGTTAGAAACTCATATTCCCGGCCCTGCTCCGGCTCGGTGTAGTGGATGAGGCGCATCTGGTGGCCGACCTGCGGCTGGACCATTTCTTCAGGGCCAGATGGGTTGGCCAGTAGACGAGGCCGGTGAGAGCGGCCAACCAGCCGACGAAGAAAACCGGCTGCGGCAGCCACGCCTGGGCGCGTTCGTCGCTGAAACCGTAGACGTAGTTCACGTTGACCGGCGTCAGGCCCTTCGCCCCTTCGACCGACGGTCCGGGAATGAGCGCGTAGCTCACGCAACAGGCCAGAATGGCGACCACCGTCCACCTGAAAAAGGCGCGGTTGTCGTAGCCCAGCCGGCGGATCATCCAGAGCAGCAGGAACGGCAGCCAGCCGTGGAACGAGGAAAGGCTCCGGAGGAAGAGCGGCTTGTTCGGGTCAAACATGTAGTTCGTCATCCCGGTGAGGTGGATGCCGAAGCAGTTTCCGGCGAAATCCACGCACCAGACGAGCTGCGGAAGGAGGATGCCGACGCCCGCCATGCTGGCGAGAAGCCGGCTTTCCATCCAGAGCGCCGCCAGGGTGAGGAACAACGCGATGTCGCAGAAATAGAGGAAGTTGGTCGGCCCGTATTTGGCCCAATAGACCGGCACAAGCACCGCCATGAAGGCGGTGAAGGCCAGCTTGGGAAAAAGCGGGAGGTGGTTGGCCTGCGGAATGATCCGGGTTTCCGATGGATTGGAATGGCCGGCGGGTTGGATTCGGGATGTGGGGTTCATGGAAGTTTGAGTTCGTCGCCATGCCTACGCGACCGCAGGCCCGGGGGGTAATCGATAAACCGGAACCACCATCGAACTGGTCGATTGATTTGTCCCTTTCTGCCAGAAAACACGCTTTACAGGCCGGAGAGCGGTTCCCAACATGATGGCGGAATTTTTGATTTATGGCAGACCTCGCAAACGCATACGCCCAGAACTTTAAAGGCCGCTACTACGTCGACAACCAGTGCATCGACTGTGATCTCTGCCGTGAGACCGCCCCCGCGAACTTCAAGCGCGACGATGACGGTGGTCACTCCTACCTCTTCAAGCAGCCCGAGTCGCCCGAGGAAGAGGCGCAGTGCAAGGAAGCCAAGGACGGATGCCCCGTCGAAGCGATTGGCGACAACGGCGCCTAGTCATCCCGGCCAGTTTACCAACCAGCCCGCCGGCCCGTGCCTGCGGGCTTTTTCGTCCCTGAATCCCAGCGCCAAAGACGAGATCGACCGGTTCATGCGTCAGCACGAACCGGAGCCGGAGCATGTCCGCCAAGTGGCGAGGCTGGCGCTCGATCTCTTCGACCAGTTGAGCGGACTTCACGGAGTTGGGGCGGAGGGAAGGGAATGGCTGGAAGCCGCCGCTCATCTGCACGACATGGGTTGGTCCGTGGTTCCTAACGGGAAAGGGCACCACAAGGAATCCGCCCGGCTGATCGTGTCCTTCGAGTGGCTGGCCATTGGGCGGCGGGAAGTCGCGATCATCGCCCAGATTGCGCGATACCATCGCAAGAGCCTGCCCGACCCGTCGCACGAAGAGTTCATGGCGTTGGCGGAAGCAGACCGGCAGATCGTCGGGAAGCTCGCCGGAATTCTCCGCATCGCCGACGGCCTGGATCGGCAGCACCTGGCGAAGGCCGCCGTAGTCCACGTGTCGTGCGGTGACGGCGTCGTCACCGTGACGGTCGCAGGAGTCGGCGATTTGTCGGAAGAGCTCGGGGCGGCGGCAAAGAAGGCGGATCTGGCCGAGCGTGTGTTTGGAAGGCGCTTCGCCTTTGTGGCGGCCTAGAACTTCCAGCGGCTCAGCTTGAAGCCGTCGGTCAGTCCCTCGCGCACGTAGACCGAGCCGTTGGCGATGGCGGGCGTGCTCCAGGTCTTGCCGCAGACCTGGGTGCGGCCGAGTTCCTTGTAGCCGGTCGGATCGACGGCGATGAGGACGAGTTCGCCCATATCGGTCAGGGCGAGCAGGGTCTTGTCGTCCAGCGCGACCGTGGAGGAGACATCCTTGCCGAACCCGGGCTGGGTCCAGCGCGCCTTGCCGGTGTTGGAATCGAGGCAGACGAAGTTCTTGGCCGGCCCATGTCCGTAAAGGTTTCCGCCCACTTCCACGAGCGTCCCGAGATTGATCTTCATCTCGGGGTTGACCCAGGCGCGGGTGGACTTGCAGCCGTCGCCGGCTTTCTCGATGCGGAAGGCGACGGTGCCGAAGGTGTGCGAGTTCACCACGACCATGTCGCCGAGGATCACGGGCGTGGAGGCGTGGCGCTTGGCGTTGGTCTTGAGCGGCTCGCTCCAGAGAAGTTTCCCCGTGGCGCGGTCGAAGCCGCTCAACGAATCGGCCGCGAACATCACCACCTGTTCGTGCCCGCCGAGCGTCGCGACCTGGAGCGCGGAATAGGCTGCCTCCTCATGGCCGGCCTTCCAGGCGACCTTTCCCGTGAGTTTATCGAGGGCGATCACGGTGGCCCCGGCGACATTGCCCGCCGGGACGAAGACCAGGTCGCCGTCGACCACCGGGGAGCCGTTGTTGCCACGGCGGGAGGCGGTGCCTTCGCGGGCCTTGCTGCCGAGGAAGGCGACGCCGAAATCCTTCTCGAAGCTTTTTCCCCAGACGACTTTCCCATCCTTCAAGTTGAGGCAGCGGAACTCGCCGCTGCAGCTCAGGACGTAGACGCGGTCGCCGTCGATCACCGGCGTGGCGCGCGGACCGGGGCCCCATTCATCGGCGAAGAGGGACGAGATCGGGGTGCTCCAGCGTTCCTTGCCATCGGCAGCGTTCAGGCCGAAGGCGACTTCCTCCTCACCGCGTCCGGCCATGATCACGACGGTGTCGCCGGAAACAACGGGCGATGAGAACCCGCCGCCGATGTTGATCTTCCATACGGGGGCAGGAGCGGCGGGAAGCTTTGTCAGGGTCAGCGAACCGGCGGCGGCGTGGCCGTCGCGTTTGGGACCGAGCCACTGGGGCCAATCGGAGCCTGCCGCGTGGGCGAACGAAGCCGTGAACAGGGAGGCGGCGAAGGCGAGGCGGAGCAGGGGGAAGTTCACGCCGGGAGGCTGCGTGAAAGCCGTGGACGGTCAAGAACGGGTTGGCGTCACCACGTTCCGTCCACAAGCAACGCCGCGATGTTGCGGGCGAGGTCGGCCGCGAGGATGGGGGCGGCCTGGCGTTCGGAGCTGGCGAGGTCGCTGCCGACGCGGATCGTGGTGCGGCCCATGACGGTGCGGTTCAAGTTCGTCTTGCCGGTGCCGCGTTCCACCGCGACGACCCGGGCCGTGAGCTCAATGTAGTAGTCGCGCACGGTCAGCGTGTCGTGCGGCTGGAAGCCGAGTTCGCCCCGCTTGTAGTCGATGAGCGTGCCGTTCACGACGACGTCGGCGCCGCCGTCGGTGACGAGGCGGAAAGTGCCGTCCTGTTGCAGGGACCGGCGCAGCGTCCACATGACGGGATCCACCAACCGGGGCTCCAGCGTGTCGTTGGCGAAGGGCCGGACTTCGATGGATTTCTCGCCCGCCGTAGTTCCGTTGGTCGGGCCTAGCCGGTAGCCGGCGCAGCCCACGAGCAGGGTCCCGATGAGCGCCAGGAATGGGATGCCGAGGGAACGTAGCCTCATTTCTTCTCCGTGGCTTCCGCAGCGGGTTTCTTCGCCGCCTGACGGGCTTCGGCGGCCTGGCGGCGGCTCTTGAGGATCTCGATGCGTTCGCGCGCCGAGGTGGCGAGCTTCGAGTTCGGGTCCTTCAGCAACACCTCGTTGTAGTAGACGAGGGCCCCGTCCCAGATCCGGTCCTTCTCGTAGAACTTGGCCACGTTGAACGCGCCGCGCGCCTGCTCGACCTTGAGCTCCGCGATTAGTTTCTGCGTTTCAGGCACGCGCGCGTCCTTGGGGAAGAGCGTCATGAAATCCTCGAAGGTGGCGATGGCCTGCTGGGAGATGGACTGGTCGTAGTCGGCCGTCTTGGCCTGCTTGTAATACGCCATCCCCGCCTTGTAGAGCGCCTCGGCCGAGACGATGGGCTGGTCGGCGTAGCGGTCGGCCGCGCGTTCGTAGGCGCGGACGGCGAGGGGGAATTCCTTCTGCTTCTCGCGCGCCGCGCCGAGATTCATCTGGGCCTGGGGCGCGATGGCGGAATAGGGGCCGTTGGCCACGACGCGGTTATACATCTCCGAGGTCTTCTCCATGTTCGGGAAGAAGGGGATGTAGCCCCAGAGCTTGAACCACTGGCCGCCGAGGTAGCGGTTGGCGATCTCGAACTGGCGCTGGAGGATCTCCTCGTGGTTCTTGACCTTCGGATACTTCGTCAAGGCCGTCTGGTATTCGCGGAAGGCGCGTTCGTCCATCTTCCGTGCCTCGTAGGCGCGGCCGATGAAATACTGTCCCTCGGGGGCGTAGTCGGACAGGGGCCACGTCTTCACCAGGCGGCGGCCCGATTTGGCGGCGGTGCGGAAATTGCCGGATTCGAAGGCCGCGCGGGTGGCCTCCAACTGGTCCTTCGCCCGGGTCTTGCGCCACTTGCCGCTGGTCTCGTCGCCGGGCACTTCGTAGGTCCAGCCTTCTCCGGGGCGATAGATCAACGGCGCCGGCGAGCTGAACGGCAATGCCAGCAGCGCGGCAAAAAGGAGCCCCAAACGCAGAGACCTACGAATCATGGCCGGGACCGTAATCAACGGCTTCACGGCGGGTCAAGGAACGGTCCTGTCCGCCCGCCCCCCGTTTCTCCGCCCGCCTTGATCTTCCTCTTAACCTTTCTCCTCGGGAATCACGCAGTGCCAGATCATGGCGGGGATCAAAGCCGGGATTAAGAATAGGATTAAGAGCGACACGCCCCGGCAGGTCCGGGTTAACCTTCCGGCACAAAGGCCCCCATGAACTTCAAGATCCAGCGGCAGCTCACGGTCGCCCTTGAGAACCAGCCCGGGCGGTTGGCGGCCGTCTGCCGGCTCCTCGCCGCCAGCGGTATCAACCTCCGGAACCTGTCGGTCCTCGACAACGTCGAGCAGGGCGTCATCCGGATCATCCCGAGCGATCCCGAGATCGCCCGGCGTCTCCTGAAGGACGCGGGCCACCACATCGTCGAGGCGGACGTCATCGTGGCCGACATGCCCGACGCGCCCGGGATGCTTGCCACGGTGTCGCAGGCGCTGGCCGACGCGCAGATCAACATCGACTACGCCTACGGAACGGAGGACCAGGGCGAGAAGTCCGTCCGGCTGGTCCTGAAAGTCTCCAACCTGCCGCGGGCGACGCAGGTGCTGAACTCCCTCCGTCCGACATAAACCGAGCGCTGCCATGAAAGCGATCCGGCACGGCAGCATCGGCATCCTCCCCGCAGGCGCCCTCGGGGCGGCGTTCTTCTCCCATCTCACGGCCCGCCTGGAGAACATCGACAGTTCTGTCTTCTTCATCGGCCGGACGGGATCGCGGAGCAGCCAGGCGCTGGTCGAGGCGGGCGCCCTCCGCTTCGAGTCCGAGGGCGACATGAAGAGCATTCCCCTCGAAGGCCTTTTCCTCGCCGGCCTCCCCGCCTGCCTGGAATTCAACCAACTGCCAGAGATCCTCCTCGTCTGCCCGAATCCGGACCAGCTGCTCGCGGTGCTCGACGAATACGTCGGTCTGCTGGAGGTGCTTTTCGCGACGAACCAGCTTTCGCCGCAGGCCATGCCGACGCTCGTCCTCAGTGCGAACGGCATCTACTTCGCCCGGGCGCGGCAGATGTTCATCGAGCGGCTGGAGGAGGCGACGCTCTTCGGGCGCTTGCCCGATCTCTGGCCCGACCTGATGCCCCGCATCATCGGCCGGGTGATCCGCGGCGTGACCATCCAGACGGGAATCCGCCGGGGCTCGGGGGCCGGGGCCGTCTACAGTCCGGGGCCACCCGGCATCACCCGGCTGGCCGGTGGCGACGACGCGCTTCGTCGCCGGGCCCATGCGCTACTTTCAGGCCGGGGAGCGTGGTTCGAGCTCGCGGGCGATCTTTCCCCGACACGGCTGGAGTTCGACAAGGCGCAGATCAACCTGTGCTCAAATCTCCTGGGCCAGGTCTACTCCCTGACCGAGCCGGGAGGATTTCGCCCGTTGAAGGTTTGCGAGATCTACTCGCCCGGGCATGAGGACGACATCCGCGAACTCACCCGCAACGCCTTTCTCGTGGGCCGGGCCGTGCGGGCCTACGGGCCCGGGGAGGACCGTGAAAAGATCCACCACGAACTGATCCAGGCGGCCACGAAGCCCTCGCAGCATGTGCCTTCGAGCGTGCAGCTCCTCGCGATGGGGCTTCGTGACGGCACCCTGAAACCCGAGCTCACCCCCACCGAAGCGTGGCTGCTCGATCCTCTCATCCGCTACGCACGGACCGGCGGGTTGGAGTCGACGGCCCGTTACTTCGAGGCCCTGCGCCAGAAGCTGCTCGGCCTGCTCCGCGCCGCCGTGGCGGGCTGAGCCGGGATCATGCAATTGAAGGACGATCCGCGAAGCGGACTCGGCAAGGTAGGGCAGCGCATCTTGCCTGCCCATGCCGCTGCCGGTCTGAAATCAAACAGTGCGGACGGATCAGGATGCCGGGCAATCCGGGATTGCCCTTTGTCAGCACGGGGCAGGCTGGAAGCCCGCCCTACTCTCTACTGCATGAGTCCGGCTGAGGGTGGAATTGGCCTTAAAATCACCCGCCTCGTTCCTAGCGTGACGAAGTCATCACCCGGCCATGTCGACTCTCAGAAAATCTCTCGTGGCGGTTCTCGTGGGCGGCCTTGTTTTCCTCGGTGGCCTCCGGGCTTCCCGGGCCGCCGATGCCGCATCCACCGACGCGGCGGCTTCGGACAGCGCCGATCTTCAGCAGGCATTGGCCGCAAGCATTCGCCTTCAGGAACGGCTCAAGCGTCCGGAAGAGGCCCTGGCCTCGTATGACCAAGCGCTGGTTGCGGATCCGTTCCACACCCAGGCCCATCTGGCGAAGGGCGGGGTCTACAACCAGCTTGAGCGCTTCAACGAGGCGCTCGACTGCTTCGAGCAGGCCATCAAGACCCAGCAGCGCGTCACGGCATGAGCGGGTTTCCGGACAGCCGGGGCCTACTTGTCCCTGAATAAAATCAGCAACGCAGCCCCGAGGATCACGCGATACCAGCCGAAGACGACCAGCGTGTGTGTCTGCACGAAACGCATCAGCCACTTGACCACGACAAACGCGCTGACGGCCGCGGCGACGGTCGCGATGAGAACCAACCCCCATTTCTCCTCGCCGGCGGTGCCTTTGCCGATGGCCGAGACGATCTTCAATCCGCCCGCCGCCAAAAGCGTCGGAACGCCGACCAGAAAGGAGAACTCCGTCGCGATCGGCCGGCTCAAGCCCAATGCGAGAGCGAAGAGGATGCACGCGCCCGAGCGGCTGGTTCCCGGAAAAACCGCCGCCGTGAGCTGGGCCACGGCCACGGCGATGGCGATGGCCCAGGTGACTTTGGTCGACGGAGTCCGCTTCTTGGCCCATGCCTCCACGGCGAAGATGACTAGGCCGCCGATCAGCGTGGCCCAGGCGATGGGTGCGACCTTCTCAGGGAGCTGGAGCCCCAGTTTTTTGATCACCAGCCCACCGGCTCCGGTGATGCCGAAGGCGACGATGAGCTTGGCGAGGTAGTCCTTGTTCTCGGGTTTGGACCAGTTCACCAGCAGGTCCTTGACCCGGTCGGAAAACGCGAGCAGCACCGCCAGCACGGCGCCGGATTGGATCACGACGTTGAAGAGATCGCTCTGTTTGGGAAGCAGGTCCGTGTTCTCGACGATGAGGAGATGTCCCGTGGAGGACACGGGCAGGAACTCGGTCAATCCTTCGACGATTCCTAGAAAAATGGCGGCTAACCAGTCAGGCATGGCTGTTTAGACCCGGGAACTTCCCATGAAACAAGGCCCATGTGCGTCGGAACGGACATTGCGAGTAATTCAGGGGAAGAGCTCTTTGTAGCCAGACTTACTGAAAAGGCGTTCGCGGTAAGCCAAATCGAACCAACCCCTACCCAAACTCGATCCAATGAAAACTCTACTCAGCTGCATTCTGGCGATCGGCGCGGCCGTCGTCGCCCATGCGCAATCGTCGTTCACGGTGACCTTGTCCGGCGCGAATGAGAGGCCGACCGCCAATGCTTCCACCGCGACCGGCAGCGGAACCTTGACCCTTTCGGGAGCGGATCTGACATATAACATCGCGTATTCGGGGCTGACCGCGAACGGTCTGTCCGGGCAGCATATTCATGGAAACGCCGATTCGACGGCGAATGCCGGTGTCCTCTTTACTTTGATTGGCGGGGTTGCTGGTTCGACCTCAGGGACGCTCGCCGGGACGATCACCGGTTTGACTGCGCCGCAGATCACTGCGCTTCAGAGCCAGCTCTGGTATGTTAACATCCACACGACTCCCACGTTCGGTGGCGGCGAAATCCGCGGCCAGATCGTTCCGGTTCCCGAACCCGGCACGCTTGCCTTGCTCGGCCTCGGTGGTCTCGGCCTCTTTGGTGCGCTCCGCCGTCGCGCCTGATCCGACATTTCATCTGCAAGCAGAAACGCCGGCCACTTTGGCCGGCGTTTCCTTTGGTGATTGAGTCGGGGCAGCTCAGGCGGACTTGGCGACCAGTTTGGAGAACCAGCTGCGGCCTTCGAGATCGCGGTGCTTCACCTTGAGCATTCCCAGGTTGGACTGCCATGCGATGAAGACCTTGTGCCACTGGTTCTCGATGCCGCGGAGAGAGCCTTCCGGAAGTTCGGACAGGAACCGGAGCGACGGGGCGGATGAAACGACGGTGATGACCTCTTCCTTGGAGGGATTGGCGCATTCCACCTTCGACAGGATGAGCTCGAGCTCCTGCACGAGGACGCTCTTGACGTCGAGGAACTGGACTTCGTCGTCCGGCGTGAACTTGCGCGCGCGGGCGGCGGAGATGAAATGGCTGAACTGCTTCCAGCATTCGAGATAGTTCTCGAGCTGGAGGATCAGGTGGTCGAGTTCCTTGGTGTTCATGACGCGATGGGCGCTGCGGCCGCCTGCTGGGATTCCTGAGTTAGTGGGTGGAGAAAGACGATGGCGCCGCCGCGCATTTCCTTGGCGGTGACACGAAGACCGCAGAACTCGAAGACGAGCTCGGTCAGCGTGAGCTGCGCGGCCTGGGCCTCGCGGAAGGCCATGAGGATGGCGCCGGCCAGCTCGCCCTGGAGGGACGCCGAAAAACTCGCCGGGACGGTGGAGCTGATGATGCGGCCTCGGGCGTCGATGGTGAACGCGCCTTTGAGGGTGGGTTCCTTGGGCTGCCTGGCCGCGGGCCTCGATTTGGAGAACATGCTCATGCCGCCGAAAGTTTGCTGGTCTTCTCCCTGACTTCGGCGGGAGTGAGCGAGCGGTTAAGCCCGAGACAGACAAGATTTTGCTCCACGGCGGACATGCCGATGTGGCGCTGCAGGCCAAGCCCTTCGATCTGGCGCAGCGGGCCGAGCCCGAGCTTGCGGCCGACGGCTTCTAGGCTGCCCCACGTTTTCTGGGCCCATTGGAAGACCGCCGTGTCGGAACCGGGCACCACCTCGCCGTCCGGTTTTGATTTCTTGATCTCGGAGACCAGCGGCAGGGCGCCGCTGAGGAGGAACTCCACCCCCGGAGTCGTTCCCATTTCACTGAGCCGCGAAGGGACCGGGTCGTCGGCCGCACGCATCCCCTCGGCGTCGTAGGCGCTGACTTCGGCCCGCTGCTCGTCGTGGGCCTGGGCCGAGTCCAGGAGCAGGGCCTGCCACGAGACATCGATGCGTCGGCCGCGTTCTGGCTCCGCGGGAAGCATCTCGAAGTTGCCAGCTTTCCAGCGCATCAGCTCCGCAAAGGCGGGTTCGCCATCGAGTCCGGCCACTTCGGCGTCGACGACCTCGCCGGAGTTAATCCAGATGCGGCCGCAGTTCGTGCCGTGCTCGAGCTTGAGGACCGAAGAGCTCTGGGAGAGGCACTCGAGCTGCACGAGGTCCATCAGGCTCTTGTGCTGGATGCCACGGAAACCGCCGCCGAAATTATCGACCAGCCCCTCGATGCAGCTCTGGAACAGGGCGAAATCCTCGTCCGAGGCCGGCTTCTCCCAGACCAAATCCACGCCGGCGGAATAGGCCCTTGAACGCATGGCCGGATCCGCAGTCGGCATCATCACCACGTATCGCAGTTTTGGGAAACGCCGACGCACGATGCTGAAGACTTGGAGGCCGTCCATCCCCGGCATCTCGAAGTCCGAGACCATGAGGGCGACAGGCGTGCTTTCGAGAAACGTCAATGCCTTCGCGCCCGACGTGCATGTCACGACCTCGGGCCGTGTGGGCAGGGTTTCAAGGGCCTTCCTGTAGCGGTCCAGGAGGTCCACGTCGTCGTCCAGTAGAAGTATTCGATGTGTGGAGGGCATGATTTGAGCTCTCTCTCAGGTATGGAAACGGCCGGAAACGAATCCTGGTTAAGGGCGAAATCGGACTCGCCGACCATACGGATGTTGGGAAGAGCAGAAACCCCGCCTGACGCATCATGTTTGCAGCACTGAAAAAAATGTTCGGGCGCGGAGAGGAGCACGGCGCCGTGGCCTCCGTGACTTTGCCTCCCCCGGTTTCGGCTTCGCGCACGGCCGCCCCGGCCCAGTCGACCGTGCGGGTTACTCCCCGCGGCGGCGAGATTTTGGCCCGGACCCCGGCACCCACCCCGCCGCCGCCTCCCTCAAGGGTTGCCGCACCGGCGCCGGCCCGTGGGCCGGCCCCATCCGCCTCATCGCACCGGCCCGCCGAGCCCGTTGAAACCGGATGCGTCTCGATTCCAATGAGTGTCATCGCCGGACGGATTCCGCAGGAAATCGCGCAGATAGTCCTGCCGATGGCGTCAGGCGATTCATCAATCCCCCTGTCTCTCGTGATGCCCCAGTTGTCGCGGGGCGTCGTGAGGATTCCCCTCTCCGTCATCCGGGCCGGAGCCTCTGCGCAGGCCTTCAAGGGCCCCGCACCCGCGTCCGACGTGGACATAGTGCTTCCGTTGGGCGAGGTCGTCTCCCGCCTGGATCCCTCCAAGCTCGCCCGCCGACGGCCGGTCAAGCGCTGGGATGCGCCGCCGGAGCTTGGAAATCTTTTCGGCCCCAAAGGTGAATCGATCAAGCCTGCGAAGGCGTTCTTCAACGAGCCCCCGGTTCCGTCAATGGATGCCGCGCAGGTTTTGCCGGCCAATGCCACGGCGAGCAGCGGCGACACCGCTTTCCTCTACGCGCTGAGCCGCGCTTCGTTGGAAGAGAAGCCCATCGCGATGAACGCCATGGCGGCGATTCCCGTTCCGGGCAGGCCGGCGCCTGTTCCGGCACCGCGTCCGTCGGCACCGGCCGTTGCAACGAATGTCTTGCCGTCAAACGCGGCTTCCTCGAACGAAATGATCTCGCTCTCCCTCGCGCAGGTCTGCGAGCGCTGGCCTGAAACTGTCCGGGGAGAAATCAACAGACTACGGCTGGCCGCCTCGCAGATTGCGATCCCGGCTTCCGAGTTGGAGCCCGTCCTCAAGACGGGCCGGGTCGCTTTCACTTGGCGGCAGGTCGCCGGATGGCTCCAGCCCCAGGCCGTTGCCGTCGGACCGGAGAATGCCGAGCTGAAGCTGGAGTTTCCCCTTTCGATCGTGGCCTCGCTGTTCCTGGCGCGCTTCAAGTCGCGGGATGCGAAAAAGGCCGCAGTCGGCGCGGACATCCCTGACGTGTTCGGCAATGCCGCCGGCATTCCGCCGAAACCCCAGGTCAACCTGCCACCGGAACCGGTTCCCACACCCGCCTCCCAGCCTGCTCCCGTCCACGAGGCTGTTCCAACGGCCGCACCCGCCCCCATTCCTTTCTCCTTGGACAAGCCGGCACCTGCGCTTGCGGCAGTCCCCGTCGCTCCTCCGGACGTGGTGCCCGAGCCGGTAGTCGCACCCGTGATCGTAGCTCCCGTCGCTCCGGCCCAGGTTTCCCGTTTGGGAGCCCTGTTCGGCCAGCCGCAGAAGATGAACTGGGAACCGGCCGAGATCGTGCAGCGCCTGTGTCATCTCCACGGCGTGGCCGGTGCCGTGATCGCGCTGCCCGAAGGTCTTCCCGTCGCGTCCCAGTTGCCGCCCCACATCAACGCCGACGCGTTCTGCGGCTTCCTCCCCCAGATGTTCGCCCGCATCAACCAATACACCCGCGAGTTGAAGATGGGGGAATCCACGCGTCTCGTCATCGACGTCAACGGCAGCGCGATGATGGTCTTCCGCACCGGCCGTGTTTATTTC
This sequence comes from Verrucomicrobiota bacterium, assembly GCA_043744715.1. Taxonomy (GTDB): domain Bacteria; phylum Verrucomicrobiota; class Verrucomicrobiia; order Limisphaerales; family CANJSG01; genus CANJSG01. The sequence goes on from JAYTUE010000059.1 coordinate 26,740, forward strand.
GGCGTCCTCGGACTCAGCGGCGCCAGCCTGCCCGCCGCCCAGCTGTCCCTCGTGGCGACCGAGCTCAGCAACCTCAATCAGTAACCGTCACATCATGGCTATCATCAATCAGGCCACCCGCGAGCTGCAGGTGAAGATCGTCTACTACGGTCCGGCCAAATGCGGCAAGACCACCAACCTCGAGCAGGTCCACGCGAACGTGCAGAACGTGCAGGAGAAGGGGAAACTGGTCTCGCTCGCGACCAGTTCGGACCGGACGCTCTTCTTCGACTTCCTGCCCATCGAGGCGATGGCGATCAAGGGCTTCAAGACCAAGTTCCAGCTCTACACCGTCCCCGGCCAGGTCATCTACAACACCACGCGACAGCTCGTGCTGCGCGGTGTGGACGGCATCGTCTTCGCCGCCGATTCGCAGTGGGACAAGATGCAGGAGAATGTGGAGAGCTTTCAGAACCTCGAGGAGAACCTGAAGAACCTGAAGCTCAACCTGGCGGACATCCCGTATGTCATCCAATACAACAAGCGCGACCTGCCGGGTGCCGCGCCGGTGGAATACCTCGAGTATCTGCTGAACAACCGCGACGTGCAGGTCCCGTCCTTCGAGGCCTGCGCCTCCAAGTGCGAGGGAGTGTTCGAGACGTTGAACATGATCACTCGACTGCTCCTGCATAAGTTCATCAATGAAAGCCAGCGCAAGGCCGCCTGAGGGCCATACCCATGCTGAGCCTTCCACAGCTCATTGAAGAGGACGTCGCCGTCCTCGACGCCGCGCTCGGAGACCTGATCACCAGATCCGAAGCGACGGCCGCCCTCGTCATCGACAAGGGCGGGCCGCTCATCATCGAGCGCGGGAACTGCGACGAGTTCGACACGACGACGATGGCCGCGCTCGCCGCCGGCAGCTACTGCGCGAACCAGGCCATCGCCGGCCTCGTGGGCGAGTCGGACTTCAGCAGCGTCTACCAGCAGGGGGTCTCGCATTCGCTCCTCGTCCAGAACGTCGACGACCAGCTCCTGCTCGTCGTCATCTTCCGCGCAGCCCTCAGCGTCGGCGCCATCAAGTATTTCGCGGCCGGCACCACGCAGCTCATCGCCGCCCAGCTCGCCCGCGCCCGTGAGCGCGCCCCGGACGAGGGGATGGACCTCGTCGAGTTGAACCTCGCCGACACGTCTTCTCTCTTCCAACGCCGCGAGCCCGAGCAGCAGCGCGCCGTCTAGGCGGTCTTGGCCCGACGGAATTCTTCGCGCTTCAGGCCGGCGGCCTCACCCGCTAGCGTCCGCGCCGATGATCCATCCGACCGCCGTCGTCCACCCGCGCGCGCAGCTTGATCCCTCCGTCGAGGTCGGCCCCATGGCCGTGATCGACGAACATGTCGTCCTCGGCCCCGGCTGCCGCATCGGGCCTTTCGCCTACCTCACCGGCCACACAACCTTCGGCGCGGACAACGTCATCCACGCCGGCGCCGTCCTTGGGGATGCGCCGCAGGACCTCAAGTATCGCGGTGAACCCACGCGGCTCCGCTTCGGAGACCGGAACGTCATCCGCGAACACGCGACGGTCCATCGCTCGAACAACATGGAAAGCGAAACCGTCGTCGGTTCGGACAACCTCCTCATGGCCCACTGCCACGTCGGGCACGATGTCGTCGTCGGCGACCGCGTCATCCTGTGCAACGGCTCGGCGATCGCCGGCCATGCGATCATCGGCGACCGCGTGTTCATCTCCGCCAACGGCCTTGTTCATCAGTTCTGCCGCGTGGGCACGCTCGCGCTGATGCAGGGCGGTTCCGCCATCAGCATCGACCTGCCGCCTTTCTGCATCGCCAGCGGCGGCAATGGAATCGCCGGCCTCAACGTCATCGGCCTGCGTCGGGCCGGATTTTCTCCGGCCGAACGTCTGGAGTTGAAGCAGGTCTACCATGCCCTTTTCCGGACGCGGACGCGCTTCCAGCAGGCCCTGGAAGACGCTTCGAATCGGTTTCACGGTGCTGCCGCGAGGACCATGATCGAGTTCGCAGCATCGACAAAGCGGGGACTCTGCCGTGACCTGTCCATGAGGGAGCGGGCCGCCGCCGTCGCCGAAGAACTGGGCTGATTCTCCGGATGCCGACGAAGGTTGAATGGGCCGCTAGTTCTCCCGGCTTGCCAGTCCGGATTCCGATTACCAAGCTCCCGATCCATGCAATCCCATGAGATGCTGCGGGAGGTGTTCGAGAGAACCAGTCCGAAACAGATTTCCTCCCAACTCGGGCTGTCCCTGTCGCTCATCTACAAGTGGGCGGAGCCATCATCGGAAGACGGCAGCGGCGCCACCAATCCGCTGGACCGCGTGGCCCAGCTCGTCCGGGTGACGAAAGATGAGCGGATCGTGCAATGGCTGGCCCAGCACGCGGACGGGTTCTTCATGAAGAATCCCAAGAAGAAGTGGCCGCATCCCTTTTATGTCGTTCCTGCGACCAACCACATCGTGCAGGACTTTGCGGACTTGCTCTCGGTCATCGCCACGGCCGCTGCGGACAGCCATATCACGGTGAAGGAATCCAAAGCCATCCGCGCGCGCTGGGAAGAGTTGAAGTCGATCACGGAAGGCTTTGTCCACTGCTGTGAAGAGGGGAACTTCCGGCCGATCGAAGAAGCGTCGGAGAAAGAAAACCAAAAGAACGGCGCAAAGTGAGCAGGTGATCTTCAACCAAGCGCCGCAGATCAGGGTCCGTGTTTTTTCGCGGCGGATGGGGGTCGTTTCCCTAGGCTCCGGTCGATTCTTACGAATCCAAGGCGTCTTACGGCGAGGCAGTTCACCTTGCACCTCACCCAACCTGACTTGTTTTTCGCTAACCCCCCATCTCAATCTGGAGGGAACGTTCGGCGAGCTACATTAACGATAAATTTATCTCGAAATGATCAACGAAGGGATGCTTTGGACATGGAACACGGCTTGAATAGTCGCATTCCAGGATGGATCTTTTTAGGCAGTTTGAGATTCGATCCATCTCAGGAACGAGCTCAGATGAAAACAGAATAGCCGGTCAGCCGCAAAGATGGCCAAGCGACAGCAAACTGACTTTCCTCGTAGGTTTTGCCACGAACCATGTGCGGAGTGCATCGCTCTAAGTATTTCCAAGCACAAGCTTTTCGGGGTGGTCTAGTCGAAAAGGCGTGGTGAAATTTCCAAATGGGAGACCTCTGTTTTGAAGTAGGATTTCCGAGTGGAATTGGGCTGAAAACCACTATGAAAGGATCATGTGTAAAAATTAAGTTACACATGTGCCCAAGTTCTAGGCTACGTTCTCCTCACATAAATGAGAAAATCTGCCTCTGCTTTGTCCTTACTGTTGGCTGTGGATGCGACCCTGCAATCCGCTCGCAACCGGACGTCTGGGCAGACCGGTCGTTCAGGGCGTCAAAAAACGGCACCTGACTCCGGTTCCAATCTCAGCGGATCCTCTTCTGGGGTGACTCCGGAGAATGCCTCGGGTTCGGGTTCGGACACCCAACTTTTTACGCGCTAAGTCCGCACGCACGCTTTGCCCGGGTGATGACAGTATCTGCCACTGCCCGGGCTTTTTGCGCCCCTGTTTTCAGGATCTGCTCGATGTAGTCCAAGTTCTTCTCAAGTTCCGCACGCTTGGTCCGTGGGCCGGTGAAATAGTCCCAGTAGTGCTCGAACAAGGTTTTTTTCAAATCCCCATAGCCCATTCCCCCGGCGCGCAGGCGCGCCTCAACGTCCTTGGCGATTTCCACCGGGGCCACGAGCTTGAGCAACTGGATTGCCGTGTTCTTGTCCGCATCAGGCTTGGGATCGGCCGGGGTGCGGCTGTCCATGACGATGGACATGACTTTTTTCCGGAGTGCTTTCTCGTCCCCAAAGAGTTCGAGCGTGTTGCCGTAGCTCTTCGACATCTTCTGGCCGTCCGTTCCCGGAACGATGGCGACGTCTTCGCGGATCTGGGGCTCGGGAATGAGGAAGGTCTGGCCGTAGAGCTGGTTGAACTTGGCGGCGATGTCGCGGGTGACTTCGAGGTGCTGTTTTTGGTCCTTGCCCACCGGAACGACGTTCGAATCGTAGAGCAGGATGTCCGCGGCCATTAGCACCGGATAGGCGAAGAGCCCATGGTTCACCGCGCCTGCGTCGCCTTCGGCCAGACGGGCGACCTTGTCCTTGTAGCTGTGACAGCGCTCAAGCAGGCCCATTGGCGTGACGGTGCTGAGCATCCAGGCGAGTTCCGTGTGCTGGGGCGTGTCGGACTGCCGCCAAAAAACGCATTTGGCCGGATCGAGTCCGCAGGCGAGGAAGTCCAATGCCACGTCGCGGGTGTATTGGCGACGTTTCGCCGGATCCGTCAGCGACGTCATCGAGTGGTAGTCCGCGATGAAGTAGAAGGCCTCCCCTTTGTCCTGCAGCTCGATGGCCGGCCGCATGGCGCCGAAGTAGTTGCCGAGGTGCAACGCGCCGGAAGGCTGGATGCCGGTCAAAATTCGCATGGTGCGGAAAATACGGAGCTATCCTGGTGCGGAGAAGCGGGAAGTTCGTCCGTCCGAAACGCAGAACCCCGGAAGTGCTGGATTGTGGTCTCGGCAGGCCTCCGGATGCTGTGAGCCGGACTTCGATTGCCGGGGAGATCGGTTACTTCTTTTCCTCGCCCACGTAGACGATCCGCGAGATGGCGTCCTTGGCCGTGCCTGTGAACCATCCCGCATATTCCGCCATATAGAGCGCGCCGTCCTTGCCGAGCTGCATCTGGATCGGGCCCCCGCTGAAGCCACGAGCGAAGGGGATCGTGTTCGTGACCGACAGGGTTTTGGAATCGATCGGCGCGAAGCGCACCCATTTGCGGGTGAAGTCCCCGTAGAACATTCCACCCTGGAACTCCTTCGGGAACGAGCCCTTGCCGGAAGCGTGGTAGACGGGCCCGACAGTGACGTTCGCTCCGCCTTCGTGGATGTAGGTGATGAAGGGCTGGATGGCATTCGGGTAACGATTTGTCTCCATCGTGGGGAATACAGTCAGCCCTTTGCCCATGAGGAACGGCCAACCGTAGTTTCCGCCGGCTTTGAGACGATTGATCTCCTCCCAGTCCTCCTTGCGGTCGTAGCCGACTTCGCCGACGTAGACTTGGCCGGTGGTTTCGTCGACGTGCATGGAGTAGGGATTGCGATGGCCGTAGGTGTAGACATAAGGGGCGGCTCCCGTCGTCTTCACGAACGGATTGTCCATGGGCACGGTGCCGTCGAGGTTCAGGCGGATGGTTTTGCCCTGATACATGCCCAGGACTTGGGGCGGATTGTTTGGATCATCCCAGAATTTCTTCGTGTCGGACGACACGTTGTTATCTCCCATTGAGACGTAGAGCTTGCCGTCCTTCGGATTGTATTCGACCGCGCCGCCCTGGTGAAATCCGCGCAACGAGACGAACTCGAGCAGCACCTTCTCGCTCTCGGGCTTCAGCGCCGTCGCGTGCTTCGGATCGTTGACCGTGAAGCGTGACAGGCGGTTGGAATAGATGCCGCCGCCATAAACCGGCGAATGGTAGAGGTAGACGAAACCGTTCTTCAGATAATCCGGATGGAACTCGATGCCATGCAGTCCGCGTTCATTGGCCTCCTTGCCCTTGACCTGCTGCCAATCGACTTTCAACTCGGCGATCTGGCTGTGCGTCCTGGTTGCAAAATCATACGCCCAAACCTGCCCGCGGCGCCCCGTGAACCACAGACGGCCATCCGGGCTGAACTGGAGGTAGAGCGGTTCTGGAATGTCCCCCTGCACCAGGATTTCGTAGCGGAAACCCGGCGGCAGCTTAACCGCCTGTTCCGCGGCATTGCGGCGGGAAGGCGCATCGGCGGAGGGAGCTTTGACATCGTTTCCGGGCTTGTCGCCATCGGCGGCCAGCAGAGGTGACGCCAGTATCAGGCTCAGGAAGAGAGCTCTTCCCGGAAGTGTAACAGAAAAATTACGCATCGGTGTTCCAAGAGACTGGACACGGAAAGAAGCCTGTAAAATTGAAAAATCCACAAAATTGGACCCCGTCCGACAATTGAAGATAGTTCGATTTGGTCATTGCTCAGGGCGGGGGATGGTGCAAATTGCCCGCCGTCTGTTCGATCGCAAGTTCTAGGTCAGGCATGGTGGATCTCAAGTGAACGTTGTTCAGTGGTGATTCTAAACCCGGTAGTCGGGAACAGTCTGTCGGATGCAGTGGTTGGTTACGGACAATAAGAAATCACATGAACAACAAGCTCTTCGTGGGCAACCTCTCCTTCAATACGACTGAAAACGCGCTCCACGACGCGTTTTCGGCCCATGGCACCGTCCTTGAAGCGAACCTGATGATGGATCGCATGACCGGCCGCCCCCGCGGTTTCGGTTTCATCACCATGGACTCCGCTGAATCCGCCCAGAAGGCGATCGATTCTCTCAACGGCGCCCAGCTCGACGGTCGCGCCCTTACCGTGAACATCGCCAAGCCCCGCGAAGAGCGGACCGGCGGCGGCGGTGGCGGCGGCGGCGGCGGCGGTGGTGGACGTCGCGAATACGGCGGCGGCAGCGGTGGCGGCGGCGGCGGTGGTGGACGTGGCGGCCGCTACTAAGCGACTTGCCCGATAGTTTTTTCACAGGCGGAACCGGATCCCGGTTCCGCCTTTTTCGTTTTTTGGAACATTTGGGCCGATTCCTAATCCTGTTCTTTTGATTGTTCCAGCTCCTCCCCGCGCCCGGAGTAGGGTTGAGAGGAAAAAGACCTGGAAGGAGGATGCAAACGCCGGTCCATCCACCGTCTTGCATCCATTGCACACGTTGGCTTAGCTTCCGCGCTTCGATTTTCCGGCGGACAACATGCGCCGACAGCGGACACCCCTTATGGCCCTTCTCAACGACAATTACCTCAAACTCAAAGCCGGCTACCTCTTCCCCGAAATAGGCCGCCGCGTGAAGGCGTTCACCGACGCCAATCCCGAGGCCGCCAAACGCCTCATCCGTTGCGGCATTGGCGACGTCACCGAAGCCCTTCCCGACGCCGTCGTGAAGGCCATGCACAAGGCCGTCGACGAGATGGCCTCGCGCGCCACCTTCAAGGGCTACGGCCCCGAGCAGGGCTACGACTGGCTCCGCGCCGCCATCGCCCAGAACGAATTCCGCGCCAAGGGGCTCGACGTGGCCGACGACGAGATCTTCGTCAGCGACGGCTCCAAGTGCGATTGCGGCAACATCCTCGATATCCTCGGCTCGAAGAATAAAATCGGCGTCAGCGATCCCGTCTACCCCGTCTACGTCGACACCAACGTCATGGCCGGCCACACCGGCGATGCCGATGCCAATGGCGCCTACGCCGGGCTCGTCTATCTGCCCTGCACCGAGGCCAACGGCTTCATTCCCGAGCCGCCCAAGGAACACGTCGACGTCATCTACCTCTGCTCGCCCAACAACCCCACCGGCGCCGCCGCTTCCCGCGCGCAGCTTGAGGCATGGGTGACCTACTCCCTCGCCCACAAGTCCATCATCCTCTTCGACACCGCCTACGAGGCCTACATCACCCAGCCCGGCATCCCGCACTCCATCTACGAGATTTCCGGCGCGCGCGACTGCGCCATCGAGTTCCGCAGCTTCTCCAAGCACGGCGGCTTCACCGGCACCCGCTGCGCCTACACCGTCGTGCCCAAGTCGCTCAAAGCCGCCACCGCTTCCGGCGAGATGCTCCCTCTTCACCCGCTGTGGAACCGCCGCATGAGCACCAAGTTCAACGGCGTCCCCTACATCGTGCAACGCGGCGCCGAAGCCCTCTTCACGCCGGAAGGCAAGGCGCAGGTCGCCGCTCTCATCGAGCACTACATGGGCAACGCCCGCATCCTCGGCGCCGGTGCGAAGGCGGCCGGACTCACCGTCTTCGGCGGCGTGAATGCGCCCTACATCTGGGTCAAGACCCCGGCGGGCTTTGGCAGCTGGCAGGTGTTCGACAAGATCCTGAACGACGCCAACGTCGTCATCACCCCCGGCGCCGGTTTCGGCTCCAAGGGCGAAGGCTACTTCCGCATCAGCTCCTTCAACAGCCGCGCCAACGCCGAGGAAGTTGCCAAGCGCCTCCAGGCGTTGAAGTGGTGATCCCGTAGCCTCCGAGGTGACAGGGTAGGGCGGGCATCCTGCCTGCCTAAGCGTGTGCCGAGTGAATAATCCAAAGAACCCTCTTGCCACGGAGGTTCGTCTCCCTGCGTTTTCTGGTCTTAACCCGGATTGATGGACACCTTTTGGGGGGTGGGGCGTAAAACTGAAAGCACCCATGAACAAGAGCAAGAACGCCAAGCTGACGACACCCCCAACCGCCATCGGCCCGATGGCCCCGCAGACCAAACGCTACGACGAGGCCTTCAAGCGGCAGGCGGTGGAGAACTGGATCAAGACCGGCCAACCCGGCACGCAGA
>JAYTUE010000060.1:0-10084 GCA_043744715.1 Verrucomicrobiota bacterium
GGTGGCTCTCCCGCGACCGGCGCGAGGCGCGGACACTCGCGGGCCAGCGGTATCGGCGACATCCGCCTGACCGGCAATGTCTGGCTCTGGAATCCCACCAAACATCCCAAGGGCAACATCCAGCTGGGGTTGGGCCTGAAAGCTCCCACCGGCGACTACGAGGCCACCGACACGTTCAACACGGTGCGCGGTCCCGAGGAGCATTTCGTCGACCAGTCCATCCAGCCGGGCGACGGCGGCTGGGGATTCTCGGCCGAGTTCTTCGCCTATCGCGAGATCTTTGAGCGGACGTCCGTCTACGCCCAGGGCTTCTACATGTTCAACCCGCGGGATGTGAACGGCGTCTCCACCGAGATCGCCAATCCGCGCGGCCGCACGATCACCGCGTTGAACCGCACGATCGCCAATCCCGCCTCCACGCCGGCCCAGGTGGCCACGGCCCAGGCACGCCTGAATACCGCAACTATGCTGGGCTACAACACGACGACCGCCTTGGAGGACGTCATGTCCGTAACCGACCAATACCTCGCCCGGGCCGGCTTCACCTACACCCTCGTCAAAAGCTGGGGCCTGGCTCTGAGCCTCGGCGGTCGTTTGGAGGGTGTGCCTGTGGAAGATGCCTTGGGCGACTCCAACGGTTTCCGCCGCCCGGGTTACACGGTCTCCATCGAACCCGGCGTGACCCTGATGAAGGGCCGTCTTTCTGCCGCGGTCTATGCGCCGGTTGCGCTGTATCGGAACCGCCAGGCCAGCGTGGCCGACAAGCGCTGGAACCAGATCGTGGGCGGTGGCACCACCGGCGGCGACGCGGCATTCGCCGACTTCGTGATCACGACGAGCATCAGCTACCGCTTCTGAGCGGAACCGATTTCAAACCCAGCGACTTGGGTTGATCGCCGGCGGAGCCAAGGGTGTGGGTAACCTGGCTCCGCCGGTCTTTTTTCTTTAGGCAGCAAAACCCAGGGTCGGGCTTGTCTAGCAGCCCGTCAAAACAGCCATGCGGACCGCCGCGTGAGGGCACGCGGCCTACACAGATTAGGGAATCACCTTGGACTTTTGTAGGCCCGGTCCCCTGACCGGGTGTTCTTTGACGGGCTTGTCTAGGGCGGACAACTACACGCAGATCGGTTTTGAAGAATGACATGTCGGGTTCTAGCTTCTGCCTGTTCCCCGGCCATGATCCCGAAATCCTCCAAACTTTCTGTCGCTGCGCTGCTGGCGTTCAACGTCGTCTTAGTTTGCAGTGCCGCCGAAATAACCCAGTCGCCCATCCAGCCCGTGCCCAGAGCCGATGCCAACTCGCGGCTCGCGCATGAGCAGCTCATTGCCAAGGTGAAGTCCGGCCGGATCGATCTCTACTTCGTCGGAGATTCGATCACCCGCCGCTGGGGCGCGAGCGATGCCCAATACCGCGATATGCTGGCCGACTGGAGGACCAACTTCCACGGCTGGAACGCCGGCAACTTCGGGTGGGGTGGCGACACGGTGCAGAACGTCCTCTGGCGTCTGACCAACGGCGAACTCGACGGCGTCAACCCGAGGGTGATCGTTCTCCTCGCCGGCACGAACAACCTGCGCCCCGGCCGCACGGGTGCCGAGGATGACAAGCAGGTGGAGGAAGTGGTCGGTGGCATCCGCGCCATCTTCGACGTGTTCCGCGATAAGGCTCCCGGCGCATCGGTGATTCTGATGGGTATCCTGCCCCGCAACGAAACCGACGGAGGCAAAGCGCTGATTCCGACCATCCGCCGGATCAATACACGGCTCGCGGCTCTGGCCAACGGTGAGAAGATCCGCTTCCTCGACATCGGCGAACGTTTGGCGGACCCCTCTGGCAAACTGGTTGAAGGCGTCACCGTCGATGGCCTCCACCTCTCCGTGAAGGGCTACCAGATCTGGGCCAATGCGCTGAAGCCGCTGCTCGAAAAACGCCTTGGCCCGCGCGCCGCCGTTGATCTGGCTCCGCCGCCCACGGGTGATCCGAGCGCGGCGAAACCTGCGGCCAAGTAGGGCGAACGACGTCTACTTCGCGGGCCCTGCGGGAATCGTATGGCCGAGCTGTTTGCTGGCCCACTTGATGAAGTGCTTCATGTTCGACCGGCTCTCATGTCCGCCGATGTGCTGCCGCCAGGCGAGCTGGCCCTCGAGCAGTTCCGTCTCCGGCGGCGGCATCTGCACGGTGCGGTAGTCCTCGGTGATCCCGAGATCCTTCGCGCCCAACAGACGAAAGGCCGGCCCGGCCGCGACGGTCGCCATGTAGCTGCCCTGTTGGTCGAGCCAAAGCGCGTCGCCGCGTTCGGGAATGCCGTAGCTGATGAAAGTCGGGCGTGGAGCGCACAGGGCGATCAACTGATGGGCATCCACCGGAATGTCGCCGGCGTTGCGGCTGCCGAAGGAAGATTCGGCCGCGCCGTATTTGAGGAAGTTGCCGGCCATCCAATGATATTCGCCCGAGCCGGTCAGGCTTTCGACCGCTTCGCCGAAGTTGCGGCGATGCAGTTTGGCCCCGCCTTCACCGGAGGAAGCGACAAACCCGACGACGAAGCGCGGCTCGAAGGCCAGCGTGACCAAGGCCGCCTTGCCGTAGCGCGACACGCCTTCGATGCCGACCTTCTTGGCGTCCACTGCTGGATCGGTTTCTAAGTAGTCCAAACCACGGGCTGCGCCCCAAGCCCAGGCGCGGAGTGAACCCCAGTCGTCGGGCTTCCGTGCTTGGCCTTTGTTGACGAGGCCGATGATGCCCTTGGTCAGGCCGGCGCCGTTGTCGGCCTGGATGCTGCCGGGATTGATCGTGGCGTAGCCCCAGCCGGCGGCGAGGAGCTGTTCCTGAGACGGAGGATCGTTGAACGGCCCGCCGAACGCCGCGGGGCGGTTCGTCGGAACCGGGGTGCCAACCGGACGCGGCAGGCCGTTGCCGCCGAAGCCCCCGAACATCATCAGCACGGGCACACGGCCCTTGGCCGACTTCGGCGTCACCACGGTCATGCTGATGTCGACGGTGATCTCCGGGCAGGACGAGTTGTCCACCCGGCCGACGAGTTGTTTCCCTACGGCAGGCAAAGTTCCGACAAGCCCGTCCGCGACGTTGGAGACGACGGACCAAGCGACCTTGGGAACATTCTTCGGCACTCGGCCGATCACCTCGCGCTCGAAGTCTTCGGCGATTTCCGGCCGACGCAGCGTCCGCCATTGCTCGGCCGAGGTGACTTTGCGGCCGTCCTTCAGGACGAGCAGTTCAGGCAGATTGGGAAAGGGATTAGCCTTGGCCGGATCGTAGTTGGCCGAGTTAGTCCGCCCGGTTTGGCCGCTGGGACCGGGACGCAGCGCCTTGATGCCCAGTTGTTGCATCATGTGCCGGTGATCCTCCTGGGTGGTCCAGGTGAGCGGGGCGGGTTTTGCGTTTGCCGGAGTTTGGCCGTGGACCGCTCCGACAAAGGCGTTGATCCCGAGGGAGAGAAGGATGAGCCGAGTGAGCGCCGGGCGGGGCAGGGCAGGGGTTCGCATGGGTGTCGTGGCTGGGTTTGAAGGGTGACCCGAGACTTGGAAGCTGGTTACATCGGTCATGTCACTTCGCCCCGGACTTCCGGCACTTCGCCACAGCTGGCTTGAGTTTGGGCTGATCGTCTCCATCTATCTGCCAGTAACCGTCCCTCGTTGAAGCCATGAGTGAGTCGTTGCCTCCCAGCGAAAGCCCGAAGCCCGCGAAACGTGTCTCCAAGACCGTCACGCCCGGGTTGCGCGTGGCCCTCCTGACTGTCCTCGCCCTGACGGCCTTGCTCGGCGTCAATTCGGTCTACCTTCTCGCCATCCGCGGCTTGGAATGGGTCAAGCAGGCGACCTACCAGAATTATTTCTTCCAATGGATGTTCCTCGCGCACCTCGTGCTGGGACTGCTGCTGGTCCTGCCGTTCGTCGTCTTCGGCATCGGCCATGCGTTGAAGGGCAAGGATCGGCCCAATCGCCGGGCCGTCCGCGTCGGCTGGGCGTTGTTGACCACCGGCATCATCGTCCTCGTCTCCGGAGTGGCGTTGATGCGGATCGAAGGATTCTTCCTGAAGAACCCGCTCTTCCGTTCCACCGCCTACTGGGCCCACGTCATCGCGCCCGTCGTCGCCGTCTGGCTCTACGTGCTGCACCGGTTGGTCGGGCCGAAGATCAATTGGCGCATCGGCATCGGCTGGGGATTGGCCTCGGCCTTCCTGGTCTTGGGAATGGTCGCGCTGCACTCGACCGATCCCCGGAAGTGGAACGTCGCAGGGTCGAAGGAGGGCGCGAAGTATTTCGAGCCGTCGCTGGCCCGCACTTCCAACGGCAAGTTCATCCCGGCCGAGTCGATGATGAACAACGAGTATTGCCTGAAGTGCCACGAGGATTCCTACAACAGCTGGTTCCACAGCGCGCACCGCTTCAGCTCGTTCAACAACCCCGCCTACCTCTTCAGTGTCCGCGAGACCCGCAAGGTCGCCTACGAACGCGACGGCGACGTGAAGGCGGCCCGCTGGTGCGCCGGCTGCCATGATCCCGCGCCGTTCTTCAGCGGAGCCTTCGACGATCCGAAGTTCGACGACGTCAATCATCCGACCTCGCAGGCCGGCATCACCTGCACGTCCTGCCATGCCATCACCCATGTGAACAGCACGCGCGGCAACGCCGATTTCGTCATCGAGGAACCGGTCCAATACCCCTTCGCCTTCTCCACCAACCGCGCGCTGCAGTTCATCAACAACCAGCTCATCAAGGGGAATCCCGAGTTCCACAAGAAGACATTCCTCAAGCCGCACCACAAGACGGCGGAGTTCTGCTCCACCTGCCACAAGGTCAGCATTCCGCAGCAGCTGACGAAGTATAAGGAATTCCTCCGGGGCCAGAACCACTACGACACCTACCTGCTCAGCGGTGTCTCCGGCGTGAACGCCCGCAGCTTCTACTACCCGCCGATGGCCCAGCAGAACTGCAACGGCTGCCACATGCCGCTCCAGACGGCCAAGAACGACTTCGGTGCCCAGTATTTCAACCCGACGAACAAGGTCCTCTCCGTCCACGACCATCTTTTCCCCGCCGCCAACACGGCCATCGGCCACTTCAACAAGTGGCCCGATGTCGTGAAGCGCCATCAGGACTTCCTCAAGGACTCCGTCCGCGTCGACATCTTCGGCTTGAAGGAAGGTGGCACCATCGACGGCAAACTGTTGGCTCCGCTCCGTCCAAACGTCCCGACGCTCCAGCCCGGCAAACGCTACCTTGCTGAAACCGTCGTCCGCACGGTCAAGCTCGGGCATCCGTTCTCGCAGGGCACGGTGGACTCCAATGAAATCTGGGTCGATGCCGCCATCCGAGACGCCGATGGCCGCATCGTCGGACGCAGCGGCGGCATGGGTGCCTACAACGAGGTCGATCCCTGGGCGCACTTCATCAACGTCTACATGCTCGACAGGGACGGCAAACGCATCGACCGCCGCAATCCCCAGGACATCTTCACGCCCCTCTACAACAACCAGATCCCGCCCGGCGCCGCGGCCGTCGTCCATTACGGCTTCCGTGTCCCGCCCGACGTGCGCGGCCCGCTCACCGTCGAGGTGAAGCTCCAGTATCGGAAGTTCGACTCGATCTACATGCGCCACGTCTTCGGCCCGACGTTCACCAACGACCTGCCGATCACGACCATCAGCACGGACAAGATCGTCTTCCCCGTCGCCACGATGACGCCTGCCGCCATCGTCGCTGTGACCAACGCGCCCTCCGCCATTCCGCCGTGGATGCGCTGGAACGACTACGGCATCGGCCTCTTCAACCGCGGCGACAAGGGGAGCGAGAAGGGCGAACTCATCCAGGCCGCAGCCGCCTTCGCCGAAGTGGAGAAGCTCGGCAAGACCGACGGACCGCTCAACCTCGCCCGCGTCTTCAACAAGGAAGGCCGTCTCGACGAAGCCGTCACCGCGCTGCAACGCGCCGCCGACACCAACCGCTTCAACCCGCCGGGCAACTGGTGGACCATCTCGTGGCTGAACGGGCTCGTGAACAAACAGAACGGCTTCCTCGACCAGGCCATCAAGGAGTTCACGGCCATTTTGGAGAACCGTTCCGCCGACATGATCGAGAAGGGCTTCGACTTCGCCCGCGACTACGAGGTCATCAACGAACTCGGCCAGACGCTGGTGGAACGATCCAAGATGGAGCGAGGAGACAAGGCGGCCCGCGACAAGTTGCTCCACGAAGCCGAACGGCGCTTCCTGCGGACGGTGGAGCTGGATTCCGAGAACCTCACCGCCCACTACAACCTCGGCCTCATCTACACCCAGCTCGGCGACGCGGCCAAGGCGGCCTTCCACCAGAAAGAGCACGAGAAGCTCCGGCCCGACGACAACGCCCGTGACCGCGCCGTGGCCATCGCCCGCCGCAACAACGCGGCCGCCGACCACGCCGCCCAGGCCGTCGTCATCTACGACCTGCAACGCCCCGGCGCCCACGAACTCCCGCCCACCGCCGCCACCGCCGCGAAATGATCCGGGTGCTTCCAAGTCGGCGCCGCAGCAAAGTAGGGCGGGCATCCTGCCTGCCTCGTCTTGATCGGGTCTTTTGTTTGGAACCAGGGTCTGATCCGACAGCGATGTTTTCTCTCCGCCTCAAGACCATCGTGGGCAGGCTGGAAGCAGTGCCCTACCTGCGGCAGGTTGATCGACTTGCTCGAAATAAATTGCTGGGTCTTTCTTCGGCCATGAACGACGGAGCGACCAATCCAGCGGATCAGGACGCGGGACAAGCCGTTCGTCGCCCTACTAGAAAGCTGCGGGTAGTCCTTGGTTTTCTGCTGCTCATACTGGTGGTTGCCTCATGGCAGATTTGGTCGTCTCCAAAAGATCCAGTCATCGACGGAAGTAAGCTGAGTGATTTAATCCGAGAAGCTACCAACTATGACGGTGACGATCAGGACGCACGGCAGAATGCCGTGGACAGGATTTTCAGGTTGGGCGCGAAGGCTGTGCCATATCTAGGCTACGAGCTGAGTCGGCCCGATTCGATTGAGGACAGGTTGAGCCGTCTTGCCGAACGAGCAGGGTTTGATTCTGTAGCCGATTGGTTGACTAAAAGGGCGCCTCGCCCGACACGACAGCGTCTCGCCCTCGCCGGTCTTGAAATCGTCGGAACAAATGCCCTTGGAGCCCTCCGCGAGATCAGAGCGCTCGGCTTGTCTGGTGGAGAGGCCGCGCTGGGAGCGGCATTTCAGCTTCTCATCACATCGTGCGGTCCGTCAGGAAAACAGGAATCTTTGCGGCTTATGCGTGATGCCGAGACACAGAAGCCCGGAATGGAAATATTTTTGCTGATTGGCTGGGGTCGGGACATCGCTCGCATTCCCGAAGGTGGAGCGCGGATTCTTCAGATTGCGACGAATGCTCCGGTCCCGGATCGAGCTTTGCTTGCTGGGCTGGTTGAAATCAAAGGGAACCGGGCGCTCATTCGTGGCCTGTTGGAATCCTATCTCACGAACTCGCCCCCTTTGGCTCAGATCTCGCTTTTGTTGGAGATAGTGAACAGCCCAGAGTGGATCGAAGAAATGGAGCAACCACTGAGATCACTTACTAACTCTCACCCGATGATTAGCATGGCCATCTCAAATTTTCTGAATGACTACAGAATTGTCCGGCCGGGGAATTCCAACTAATCGCCCCGAATACCGAGTTAATGACTTCATTTGAGCTATGCCCAACGTTCCCACACCCAATACTCCCGAGCCCGAGCAGGACGATGCCATCATCGGCAAGGCGTTCCGGGTTTCCCTGATGGTCATCACCGGCGTCGCCGTGGTCGGCGGCGGATTGTATCTGGCGCTGAAGCCGAAGCCCACGAAGCCCGAGGCCAAGAAGGTCGCGGTGCAGGCGCCCAAGACGGCGGACTTGCCCAAGGCGGATGTGCCGATCAGCGGCTTCACGGACATCACCGCGTCGTCGGGCATCACCTTCCGGCATAACAGCGGCGCGCGCGGCGAGAAGCTGTTGCCGGAGACGATGGGCGGCGGCGTGGCCTTCCTCGATTTCAACGCCGACGGCCGGCCGGACCTGCTGTTCGTCAATTCCACCTGGTGGCCCAACGGCGCTCCCGACGGAGCCAAACCGACGACGCACGCGCTCTACCGTAACGACGGTGGCGGCAAGTTCACCGACGTGACGGCTGGCTCGGGATTGGATGTCTCGACCTACGGCATGGGCGTGGCCGTGGGCGATTATGACAACGACGGCTTGCCGGATGTGCTGATCACCGGTGTCGGTGGCCAGCGGCTTTTCCACAATGAAGGGCAGGGGAAGTTCCGCGACGTGACCGTGGTGTCGGGCGTTGGTGGATCGCCCAAGGACTGGAGTTCCAGCGCGGCGTTCTTCGACTACGACAACGACGGCAAGCTCGACCTCTTCGTCTGCCACTACGTGCGTTGGTCGCGCGAGATCGACTTCGAGGTCGGCTACAAGCTCACGGGCATCGGCCGTGCCTATGGACCGCCGATGAACTTCGAGGGCGCGTTCGCCCAGCTCTTCCACAACGAAGGCGGCGGCAAGTTCCGCGACGTATCGGCCGAGGCCGGCGTCCAGGTGAAGAACACGGCCACGGGCGTGCCCTCCGCGAAGTCGCTCGGCGTCGCGCCGGTGGATCTGGATGGCGACGGGTTCATCGACATCGTGGTGGCGAACGACACAACGCCGAACCATGTCTTCCTCAACCAGCGCAACGGCACGTTCAAGGAGATCGGCGGCATCAGCGGCGTGGCCTTCGACAGCTACGGCGCGACGCGCGGCGCGATGGGCATCGAC
The DNA here is from genome assembly GCA_043744715.1 of Verrucomicrobiota bacterium. Classification (GTDB taxonomy): domain Bacteria; phylum Verrucomicrobiota; class Verrucomicrobiia; order Limisphaerales; family CANJSG01; genus CANJSG01. Next base: position 8,802 of record JAYTUE010000060.1, read on the forward strand.
ACGGCGCGCTTCCGCAACGACGACGCGCTCGGCATCGGCATCGGGAACTTCGCCAACGAGATGAACGCGCTCTACGTCTCGCAGCCGGGCGAGCCGCTGCGCTTCACCGACGAGGCCATCGTGGAAGGCATCGGTCCCGCGAGCCGGCTTCTCCTGAAGTTCGGGCTCTTCTTCTTCGACTACGACCTCGATGGCCGGCTCGACGCGCTGACGGTGAACGGCCACATCGAGGACGAGATCGGCAAGGTGCAAGCGAGCCAGACCTTCGCGCAGCCGGCGCAGCTCTTCTGGAACGCCGGGCCGCACAAGACCGGTTGCTACGTGGCCGCGCCGAAGGAGAAGGCGGGCGCGGATCTCTTCAAACCCATCGTCGGACGCGGTTCGGCCTATGCGGACATCGACGGCGACGGCGACCTGGACGTGGTGCTGACGCAGGCAAACGGCGCGCCGCTGCTGTTGCGCAATGAAGCATCGAAGTCGGGCAATGGCTGGGTGCGTTTCAAGCTCGTTGGCAAGAAGGCCAACCGCGACGCGATCGGTGCGTGGGTGAAACTCACGGCGGGTGGAATCACGCAGTGGCGGCAGGTGATGCCGACGAAGAGCTACCAATCCGCATCGGAGTTGCCGGTCACGTTCGGTCTAGGAACGGCGACGAAGGTGGATTCCGTGGAAGTGACGTGGCCGGGTGGGCAGAAGCAGGCGGTCTCGGTGGCGGAGATTCGGAAGCTGGTCGTGGTCGAGCAGGCGGCTCAGTAGCGCCAGCCGACGCCCTGGGAAGGCCCGGGGCAGATCGCGCGTTGAATCCTCCGAAGATCCTGCAGTTCGTCCGGACCCGAGACCGGTCGGCCCCAGATGCCGGGGGACTTCTTGGTCTTCCAGCGCCAATACTCCACGTGGCCGTCGGCGAAGGAGAAGTTGGCTCCCCGGTTGTGGCGGTCGGCCGGGATCTCGCCCCAGTTGTTCACCATCGGGAAGAAGGGATTGGTCGGCGGCGCGATTCCGAAGTGTGCATCGTCGATGCAGTCCTCGTGGACTTCCGCGAAGACGAAGACGGCGGACGGCGGTGGTTGCCGCATCTGCGAGACGTGGGTGTAGACGGAAATCCAGGGAGTGGCTGTGCAGCCGATCGTCCCGTTCATGTTGTAGCTCCTGGTTCTTGGGATTCCCAACGGCCGCCCGGTGATACGGTTGACCACTTGCGAGGTGTCCGTCGGGCAGCGGTAGATTCCAGTGCTGGTGTTATACCGCCAAAGCACGCCGTTCTGTATGGCGGAGGGTTCGGT
>JAYTUE010000061.1:0-10060 GCA_043744715.1 Verrucomicrobiota bacterium
CCAACAAAGGAGGCTAGGACTTCCGCATACGGTCCCGAAGGGGCCGGCGAGGGCAGGCTTTCGGACGATGAACTGAGGTTCCGGGGCTTGTAGACGCCACTCTGGAGGAAGCCCTGGGAGATGAAGTTCGCTGCAGCGTCGTCAAACGTGAACGTCGCGTTGCCGATTGGATTGCCCGCGCCGACACGGGACATGAGGACGACTTTCTGGCCACCAGGCCCGACGAGCAGAACGTCCAAGTCGGACGGGAATGTGTGAGACAAACCGTTCAACGTCACCGTGACTTTTCCAACCCGGCCGGTTAGTCCCGAGACAGTGACCGTCGACGGATAGAGCGAGGCTGGTCCGATGGACGGAATATCCAACACTGCGGGATTTTCGGTCACTCCCGGCGCGAGACCAACTGTGCCTGTCGCGGATGACGCGTTGTTCGCGATCGACGGGTCATTATCGTCGGTGCTGACGAGAGCTAGGTTCGTGATGGATCCCAGCACGGTCGGCACGATGACAAGCTGCACCGTGGCCGACGCGTTCTGGGCGAGCCCTCCCAATGCCACGATGACGGTATCACCGACGACGGTGTAGGAACCCTGGCTAGGCGTCACCGAGACCAATCCTACAGTGGCGGGGAGCACATTCGTGACGAACACGCCAGAGGCGTCGCTGGCACCCAGATTGGTGATCGCCAGGGAAACCGTGGATGCGACACCCCTGAACAGGCTGTTCGGGAATGTCTGCGTCACCGCAAGGTCATTGGTGAGGTTGTTGCCAAGGACCAGCTCAAGCGACCATCCGTTTGAGATCGCGCCGCTTTCCTGTCTCGTATCGTCGGCGACATACAGGGACCAAACGCCATTTGGATTCGAGCCGCTGAACGCGCCGAGCGACGATGCGTATGGCCCCGCAGGAGCCGGTGAGGGCATTTCGTCGGTTGTTTGGTCGAAATTCGTCGGTTTGTATTCGCCGGATAGGAAAGGAACGAGCGGAATGCCGGTGAACGCATCATCCGTGAAGGTCACATCCAGTCCAGCAATCGCCGAAGCCGGGCCGACATCCGACATGAGCATCACCTTCTGGCCATTGGGACTGACCAAGAGCATGTCGATGTCCCGCGCATAGGAGTGGCTTATCCCGCTGACGGTCACGCGGACCTGCTTCACGATTCCCGTCACGCCGGTAATGTTGATTGTGCTCGGATACAAGCTGCCGGGACCAATGTCTGGAATGACGATCAAGTTGGTATTCAAGAGGATCTTGCCACGGGCGGTCGTTGCCGAAACCACGTTGTCGGCCGGGGACGGATCCTGATTGGCCGAGACCGCCGAACTGGTGCTGGTGATGTCGACCGGAAGGGTGGCCCGACCCACAACCGAAAGCGCTACGGTCTGCCCGATCGCCATGGTGCCGATGTTGAATCGGACCACGTTGTTGCTGACCGACGAGGTTCCCTGGCCCTGCGCCACTTTTACCAAGGTAAGAGCCGGCGAAAGAGTTTCGGTAAGCACAACACCCGTCGCGATGCTGGGACCGAAATTGCTGACCGAAATCGAATAAGTGATCAGATCACCGGGCAGGACCCGATCCGGCGAGGCGGACTTGGTCACAATCAGGTCCGAGAGGATCGCATTGCAGAAATCAACGGACTGCTCCAAACGGAGGTTCCAGCCCGAGGCAATACGACCAGACCCGCTCGCCACACCATCGTAGGCATAGAGCGACCAGGTTCCATTGCCGGCACCCTGGACGATTTGGGCCAAGGTATTGACGTAGGTGAATGCCGGGATATTGGTCGAGAGCGTCCCCCCAGGCGAACCTCCGACCGGCCGGAACGATCCCGAAAACAATCCGCTGAAAGCGGCCGAGTTGGTGGCAGCATCGTCAAACGTAATGTTCAGGTTGGCAGCGTTGCTCGAGCCGGACGTATCCATGAGAACAAGCCCCACCCCGTTCGGATTGACCAGCACCAGGGTCGCATCGGAGGGAGATGGATGCGAAAAGCCCCTGATCGTCACCAGAGCCCGCGCCGCATTCCCAACCATCCCTGAAACTAGGTTGGTCGACGGGAACGGGGTGGCCAGGCTCAGATCCGGAATGATGATCGCCTGGGAATTGTTGGCGATGGTCGTCGCGGTGGACCTGTATCCGATCTTGACGAAGAAAGTGATCGATCCAGCAGGGGATCCCCCGCTCGAAAGGCTCAAAGTCACGGGAAGGTTGGTTCCACACGGAACGGACGCGCCCACCTTGAAGGTAAACCGGTTGGACACTGCGGCACCCTGTTGGATCACCGCCAAGTAATTGACCGGCCCGGTGATCGGGGCTACCGACGCATTGGAGACTATCTGGGCGGTCACGACGGGAGCCGACGCGAGACCCACGTTTCTGATGGCGAAATCGAAGGTGACGGTCTCACCCGGATCCACGTAACCGTTGGTGGTGCCCAGCGTTTCGGCCACGAACTTCGCCGAGTCGGAGGCGTAGACGGCGACCGGTGCTTCACTGAAATTAGAGGCAACCAGTGCGAAATCCTGGTCGCGGAGATCCGAATTTCCAGGGACGCCGTCGGAGTTGATGTTGGCAGCTAGGATCTCGATCGCCACTTCGCCGGTGATCCCGGCTGGCAGGAACACGGATTCGGAATTGTTGACCTTGTCCGAAGTTCCGCCGGTTTGCGAATACTGGCCGCTGAATACGTTGCCCTTGTAGGCCTGGCCATTGACGTAGACGGTCAAATCCAAGTTATTGTTGTAGGCTGCGCCGAAGGTGCTGCCAGGTGCATCGGTCCAAGTCACCGTGATCCGAACCGGATCTGCCGAGTCGGCGATGCGGCCGGTGTAGACCCGTTTCTGTCCGGTAGCCGTGAACCTGTCGGCCGCGGCCTGATCCCTGAACAGATAGGATGACGTGGCGCGGATATGGTTTCCGATGTCCATCAAACCCATCCCCTGATTGTCGGACCAGCGATCATCGCCGGCATAAAGACCAGTCATATAGCGGGCGCTGTTGAGCAGAAGCGCCTTGGTCAAAGCTGGGCTCGGAGGAGTCAAACCCCGCGAAACGAAATCCTGCCGGATCAACGCGGCACCACCCGCAACAGCCGGTGTTGCCTGGCTGGTTCCGGAACTGGCCGTGTAGAGAAGCTGGCCGGGGGGGTAGTAGATGTCGCCAACACCACCGGAGACACCCGTCCCATCATAACAGTCGATGGGTGTTCCGTTGGTCTCGGCGCCCGATTTTTGGGATACGCCACCGGTGATGTGGGTTCCGGGCGCCATGATGTCGGGCTTGTGGCGCCCGTCGTCGGTGGGTCCGCGACCGGAGAAATCGATCACATCAAAGCCATTGTCCGCCCCTGAATTGCCGACACCGGATCCGTCATTTCCATTAAAGGGACGAACGTTCTCCGAAGCACCCACCGTGATAACGTTCTTCGCGGTGCCGGGGCTCGAGACCGTTCCGCGACCCGGACCGTCGTTGCCAGCGGCAAAGACAATGACCATTTCCTGGTTCCCAATTGCGCTCAACTGGGCATCGCGAACCAGCGAGTCATATTGACGGGCAGTGGCATTATAGGCACCTCCGAAGCGCGGATTCGCCGATCCCCAGCTGTTGGCAGAGATGCGGGCTCCGGCCCCATAAGCCTGATCCTGAAGAGTGGAGAAATTCACGTTCAAGGAAGACAAATTCGTCCCAAAGATTACCGATGAACCAACCGATACGAACGGCATGATTCCCAAGCCGTAACGATACTTCGATCCGTCGATAAAGATGCCGTTCGTCTGGTTCGCGAACCCCGCAATGATGTGGGCATTGATCGTTCCGTGACCGTCGCATCCCTGCGCGAAGTTCGTGAATCCAAAGGTGTGGATATAGGCGACTCGGCTCGGGAGGTTGGTGTCGCCAAGCTCGTAGAGTCCTGGATGTCCCGGTTTGGTGGTGCCGTTGTCGATTCCCGAGTCCGTGACGTCGATGGTGAACGGATCGCCCTGGTTGAAGGAGTTTTGGTCGAAATTGTTGGCGGTCAACCAAGCGAGGTAATCGGTGTTGGCCCTAGGCACGAGGCGTCCGCCACTGATGCTCGTGTTCCCGGTGACAATCAACGCCTGCCTTTCATCTTTCGGGGCAGGTTTCATATACGGCTGGATGGAGACGACCTCGGGACGACGAGCGATTTCAGCCAATGCGGATACGGGGAGGCGCACGACGATGTCGCGCAGGCCAAGCACGACCTGATCCTGATAAATCGGCTCCAATTTGAACTGGTCGATCAAGGCCCGGGTCGCTTCATTGGCCGAAGCATCGTCGACCATCTCGATTGTGAACTGCTCCTCGGTGACCTTGCCCTCCATTCCGAACAACTGGACTTTGTAGTCCGACAGAAACTCTCCGTCCCATTGGACGTAGGGCGCCGATTTGGAAAAAAGCTGGTAGGTCGAAAGGGAGTTGTTGTCCCCATACACCAGATACGCGTTGTTGGGGATATAGGCGATGATCGAGGCGCCCGAAGCCTCGAGTTGCGCGACCCACTCGTTCTTCACCGGACCAACAAAGCTCACCAGCCGGAGCTGTTTGCCTTGGAAGGATCCAACCGCAGACCGCGTCTCCTGCGCCTTGAGGCTGGCAGTATCTATGTTCAGTTTGTTCAGCCGGATGATGTTATTGTCTGCGAGCACTTCCGCGCTGGGTCCGCGGTTGACGGCGAGCGCCTCGGAGATCTCCACGAGCTGAAATCCCTGATAGTCCACGACCAGCCTTCCGCCGCCGGCGACGAGTTCCGCGGTGTCCTTCGGGTCGGTCACTCTCAGAACCACTTTGCCACGACCACCGATGCCCTGGATCGGCGAGACGGCCATCGCGGATGTCACGAGTCCAACCGCGGCTCCGAAGGCCAGAAGGGACAAAATTGATGCCTTCCGCAGGCGAGGGAACAGGGACTTCGGGGCGGGGTCGTTTCTGATCATAACGAAATTCGAATACAGACTCTATTAACGCTTGGAAAATGGACTTGGCTGACCGCAGGGGCTAAGGGGAAGCAGTTCCCACAGGACTCCCGGTCCCGAAAGGGCTGCATCCGTCGTTGGCAGGCGGCGAATTTCCACAAACAACAGTTTTCCACAGGCGCACCAATAGCGATCTGGGTGGAATAGTTCACGGGTTCTATCGGAAAGCCTTTTCTGTTGGCAAGGGAATACACCCGGCAGGAGCAATCCACCGCCCGGCTTTACCTTTGACGCTCCCCTCCTTCAACCGTAGCGTCCCTGCCCGCTCGCAAAACGGACATACATGATCGGACTCATCATAAAAAAGATCATCGGCTCGAAGAACGACCGAGATGTGCGAAAGCTCCGGCCGCTCGTCGCCAAGATCAACGAATTCGAGCAATCGCTTCAACCGCTCCCAGACGAGGCTCTCCGCCAAAAAACTGCGGAATGGAAGGCCAAGCTGGCTTCAATCGAAGACCTCGCCGAAGTCCGCCGCGAATTGGACTCCATTCTTCCCGAGGCCTTTGCCGTCGTTAAAAACTCCTGCCGCCGCCTCTTTGGTTCATCCGTTATCGTTCGCGGGCACGAATTGAAGTGGGAAATGATCCCCTTCGACGTCCAGTTGATTGGCGGTGCCGCACTTCACCGGGGCAACATCGCCGAAATGGCCACCGGCGAAGGCAAGACTCTTGTCGCCACCCTCCCCACCTACCTCAACGCCCTCACTGGCCGAGGTGTTCACGTCGTCACCGTCAACGACTACCTCGCCGCGCGCGACGCCGAATGGATGGGCCACGTCTACAAGTTCCTCGGCCTCACGGTTGGTTGTATCCTTCACGACCAGAGCCCGCAGGAACGTCGCGCGATGTATGCGTGCGACATCACCTACGGGACAAACGCCGAGTTCGGCTTCGACTATCTGCGCGACAACGGCATGGCCAGCCGGGCCGAAGAACAGGTCCAACGTGGGCACTTTTTCGCCATCGTCGACGAGGTGGACTCGATCCTGATCGATGAAGCCCGGACTCCGTTGATCATCTCCGGACCGGCGGTCATCAACATCAACAACCAATACGACAAGTTCAAACCCCTCGTCGAATCGGTCGTCCATGCCCAGGGCAAACTCTGCCAGCGCTTCCTCAGCGAAGCCGGCGATCTCCTGAAGAAGGTTCGCCCCACGGACGGTTCCAATCCGCCCAAGGATGCTTCGGACCTCGAAAAACAGGCCGGCATGCTCCTGTTCCGGGTGAAGATGGGCGAGCCCCGCTCCGAAGGACTCCTCCGGTTCCTCGAAGATCCCGCGAACCTCACCCTGATGAACAAGGCGGAGCTTTCCTGCCACGCCGACCAGTCCAAGAAGGATCTCTACGACCAGAAGGAACAGCTCTTCTACGCCATGGACGAGAAGAGCCACGAAGCCGACCTCACCGAGAAGGGCCGCAACTTCCTCAACCCCGGCGATCCCGACGCGTTCATGCTGCCGGATCTCATCAGCGCGTATCACGAGATCGATGCCCGCAAGGACTTGGATACCCGCGCCCGCGTCGAAGAGAAGACCAAGCTCCAAGCCGCCTTCGAGGAACGTGCCCAGTCGATCCATTCCATTTCCCAGCTCCTCAAGGCCTACAGCCTCTACCTGAAGGACGTCCACTACGTCATCCAAGAGAACAAGGTCATCATCGTCGATGAAAACACCGGCCGCCTCATGACCGGCCGCCGTTGGAGCGACGGCCTGCATCAAGCCGTCGAGGCCAAGGAAAACGTCGAGATCGAACGCGAGACCCAGACCTACGCCACGATCACGATCCAGAACTACTTCCGCCTCTACCACAAGCTGGCCGGCATGACCGGCACCGCCGAGACCGAGGCCCAGGAGTTCTTCGACATCTACAAGCTCGGCGTCCTCACGATCCCGACCAACCAGCCCAACATCCGCAAGGACACCCACGATTCCGTCTACAAGACGCAGCGTGAAAAGTTCAACGCCGTGTTGAAGGAGATCAAAGACGTCCACTCCCAGGGCCGTCCCATGCTCGTCGGCACCGCCAGCGTGCATACCAGCGAGATGCTCGCCCGCATCCTCAAGAAGGAAGGCCTCATCCACTCCGTCCTCAACGCCAAGTTCCACGAGCAGGAAGCCGAGATCGTCACCCGCGCCGGACAACGCGGCTCCATCACCATCGCCACCAACATGGCCGGCCGCGGCACCGACATCAAACTCGGCCCCGGCGTCGCCGAACTCGGCGGCCTCCACGTCCTCGGCACCGAACGCCACGAATCCCGTCGCGTCGACCGCCAGCTCCGTGGCCGTTGCTCGCGCCAGGGCGATCCCGGCTCCAGCCATTTCTACATCTCGCTCGAAGACGATCTCATGCGCCTCTTCGGCTCGGACAAGATCGTGAAAGTCATGGAACGCGTCGGCCTCGAGGAAGGCCAGGAGCTCCAGCACTTCATGCTCAACAAGTCCATCGAGCAGGCCCAGAAGCGCGTCGAGCAGCACAATTTCCAGCAGCGCAAACGCGTCCTCGAATACGACGACGTCATGAACAAGCAGCGCGAAGTCATCTACGGCTTCCGCAACGAGATCATGCACGGCGACGATCCGCGCGACCGCCTCATGGACATCATGGAGGAGGTCGTCCTCCAGAAGGTCGAGTCCAACACCGCCGCCGCCCAGGACCTGGGCGAGTGGAACCTCACCAGCCTCGCCGACTGGGTGAACCTCACCTTCCCGCTCGGCATCCCCGAGGAGGAGATGATCAAAGCGGCCCAGAGCGGCGAAGAAAAACCGCAGCCCGGCTCCATCTACGACGGCCTGAGCGCCGCGCAGTTCGCCCTCGTCACCTTCATCAGCGACGCCGTCCGCGAAGCCTACGAGCTCAAGATCAGCTTCGAGAACCCCCAGGCCCTCGTCAGCATCGAGCGCTACACCATCCTCAGCGCCATCGACCGCCTCTGGCAGGAGCACCTCTACAACATGGACTCGGTCCGCAACTCCATCGGCCTCCGCGCCTATGGCCAACGCGACCCGCTCCTCGAATACAAGGCCGAAGCCTTCAAGGTCTTCGAGGAACTCATGGTCGGCATCAAGTCCGAGATCTGCGGCAACATCTTCCGCAGCGCCTCCAGCCTCCTGGCCTTCGAGCAGTTCCTCCAGAAGATGCCGCAGAAGACCGTCCACCAGCAGGGCAGCGCCATCTCCGAGGCCAAGGCCGCCGCTTCCGGATCGGACGTCGTCAGCGAGGCCAACGACGCCATCGCCAAGGCCAAGCCCGTCCGCACCGGCCCCAAGGTCGGCCGCAACGACCCGTGCCCCTGCGGCAGCGGCAAGAAATACAAGCAGTGCTGCGGCAAGTGAGCTGGTCCGCGTAGGCCGGACCATGGTGGCAACCCTCCTTTTGCCCGGCCAGTTGCGGTTCCATGCACGAAGGAGACGAAGCCCTGCCCGCAGATCACGCGGATGAACACGGATGGGGAACGAAGTCCTGCGGCTGGCAGGGCGAGCCCGTGTGGCAACACCTCCCGCCAAGCCGCCGCTGCGTTTCCTGATAACCATCCGCCCCGGCGGCAACACAAGTGTGCCCCCAGTTCGCTCCGGACTTCCCTCGGGACACCGTCGTGTCATCCGCTCGCCGGGAGGCGGCTCGCCGGGAGGCGTCGCCCTACCCGCCTTCGTGTGGGGCTGGCTCGATCTTGAGCGTTGGATGTTCGACGTTCCCCGATTTCCGGTCTCCCTGCCCGCCCTCTTCCCGCGGCACGCCCCTCACCCGTCCAGTGGACTCCTCACCCCCATCCCCGGCTTGGCCATGACGTGGGTGTAGATCTGCGTCGTCGCCACGTCCCGGTGCCCCAGCAGCTCCTGCAACGTCCGGATGTCCGTCCCGCCCTCCAGCAAGTGCGTCGCGAAACTATGCCGCAACGTGTGCGGCGTCACCCGCTGGCTCAAGCCCGCCTTGCGCGCCGCCGCCTTCACCGCCCGCTGCACATTGTCCTCCAGCAAATGATGCCGGCGCACCACCCCAGCCTCCGGATCCCGCCCCAGCTTCCACGCCGGAAACACCCAGAACCAGCCCCACTCCTGGTCCGCCTGCGGAAACTTCCGCTCCAGGGCCCACGGCAGCCGCACCCCGGCCACCCCCGCCGCACGGTCCGCCTCATGCGTCAGCCGCGTCCGGCGCAGATGCCCCGCCAGCACCTCCCGCAACGACTCCGGCAACATCGTCACCCGGTCCTTCTGCCCCTTGCCCTCCCGCACCGTGATCTGCCGCCGTTCCAGATCCACATCCTTCACCCGCAACCGCAACAACTCCAGCAGCCGCAGCCCGCTCCCGTAAAGCAACCTCACCGGCAGTTGATAATCCGCCTCCACCGCATCCAACAGCCGGCTCACCGCTTCCCGGCCCAACACCTCCGGCAACCTCGCCGGCCGCGTCACCCGCGCCATCTCGCCCAAATCCCCCAGCGGCTGGTGCAACACCTCGCCATACAGGAACACCAGCGAGTTCAGCGCCTGGTTTTGCGTCGCCGCCGCCACCCGGCCCACCGTCGCCAGATGGCTCAGGAACGCCGCCACCTCCGCCGCCCCCAGCTCCCGTGGATGCCGCCATCCCTTGCCCCCCTCTCCTTGGGGGAGAGGGGATGGGGGCGGGGGCGGACCGCTCACAGGCGATGCGGCCTCCCGCTCCACCGCCTCCGGCCCCTCCTCCCGGCAAAAGCGCAGGAACCGCTCGATCCAATGCCAGTAAGTCTCCTCCGTGCGCGGGGAGTAATGGAAGAACCGCATCACTTCATGCACCTGCGCGTTCAATTTGAGCTTGGGATTCGGGGTGAACAGGGCGCGGCCCCCCGGGCGCGCGGAAGCGGTGCCATTCCAGGCCGCCTTGCCCGGCCGGCCCTTAAAACTCTGCTCGACAATCATGTCCACATTTCCTACAATAAACCCATGAGCAATCAAACCACAATTCCGCAGCTCACTTAACTGTTAGGCGGCAGCACACACTCATGCTTTCCAAGCGTTCATTCCGAATTCTGATTATCACCGACTTGGTGCTCATCGCGGTCAGTGTCGCGGTTGGTAT
>JAYTUE010000062.1:0-2577 GCA_043744715.1 Verrucomicrobiota bacterium
CTGTCGGGAACGACGATTTCATTGCAAATGGCCGAAACCATACGGTGCCCCGGTCAGGCCGAGCTGTCCCGAACGACGACGGTGTCGATGAGAACGCAGTAGGGCATGCTGCTCGACGCGCGCCGCGATGATCGCCTTCCCCAGGACTACGTCCATTCACTGGGCCAGCGGCTGATTCCTAAAGAGGCCCCTGCGGGACTGCTGTTGCCAGAAAGCTCGCGGGCCCTCCGCGTGCTGGATCCATTCTTCAGAGGGCGTGGGGGTGTTTGCAATGAGCCAACTATCGTTGAAGTCCATGCAGTGGAGCCAACTCAGCCACATTACCGACGTGAAGCCGATTGGCGATCATGATGCGGCGTGCCTCGAAGACATCCGGCGGGTCCTGCAGAAGCACGGTGCACTGGAGCGGTTTGGAGTGACGCTGCTGCATAGCCATTTTGAGCTCGAGGACGACGAGATGATGCTGGAAACGACAGACCTCGGGAAGCGAGAACACCACGTTCGGCCGGTCAAGCGGTCATTTGTTGACGGCGCAGAAATGAGTGTCCAGACGACGGTCGTGACCTTCTCCGAGAGCGGCTATGACAGCCACTGCGGCTGCGACGCGCGGTCAACCGGTCATCACCACAAGTAGCCCACCGCCGCTGCGGTCGGACCAGCGGTTGGCGGTGTGGTCGGAAGTGCCGTGGATGCCGCCCTCGCTGGAAAACCGCCGGCCGTGTCCGTCTATGCGCGACCAAGCGTGGTGACGTTCAAGTTGGCTGAGGAGGTCAGGCTCCGGCCCGTGAACCCCTAAGGAATCAGGAGAACTCGATGGTGAAGAAGTTGCGTCCCAAGTGCCTGTATTACGTGGCATCTCGACTCATCGTTGGGCTCCTCGTACTGGGCCTGGTCCCCCAGCTTGGCTGGGCTTCGACAGGACACGGGCAGCAGGAAAGCAAGGCGGACAAGGCTAAACGCGAACGCGAGGAGAAAGCGGCGAGCAAGGAAGGGCGGGACGTCGTCCAGAATCAGCAAATCCTTGAGGAGGCTCAACCGGAACTCGACGCCCTCGCCATGATGCTGATCGACGCGCGCTACGACGATCGACTGCTCCAGGACTACGTCAATTCCCTTGGCCAGCGGCTGATCCCCAAAGAGGCTCCCGCAGGCTTGCTGTTTTCGTTTCGCGTCATCAACGACAGCACGCCGAACGCCTTCGCACTCCCGGACGGACGCATCTATGTGAACTCGGGCCTCATGGTCTTCGTCGATAACGAGGCGCAGATGGCGATGATTCTGGGCCACGAGATTGGCCATGTAATCGAGCAACACTACGCCGAGGCCTTGCGGGAGGCCAGGAGTCCCAAGCGGCTGCTGCCCGGACTGTTTGCCGGACTTGGTGGGGCGGCCGTGGGGGGAGCGATCAATGGTAAAGAGGGTGCTCGGAAGGGTGCTGAGCTTGGAGCGGCGGCAGGGCTGACTTACTCCTTCGTCTTCCAGATGAACTCTTACAGCCGCAAGCAGGAAGACGAGGCGGATCGAATCGGCGCGAAGCTCGCCATGGACTCGGGCTACGACCCAAAGGAATCCCTGGCCTTCTTCCAGAAGCTCACCAACACATTCGGTGAGGAGGACAAGTTCGCTAATCTCCTGTGGGGAAAGCACTCGCGCAACGTCGAGCGTGTCGCCTCGATCCGCGCACTGCTCGACAGCACCTTGGCTGAGAATTACAACACCGCGCGCTCCGCGGGCCGGCTCAGCGCCGGTACCGGACAACTGCGGCTCTACGCATCCCGGATGCTTCGGGATACCTCCATTCAATACATGGACGTTTACGATCGTTACGACATCGCGAAGAAACTGCTGACGTCGATCGAAGACTACCGATCGCGCGATCCAATAACGATGTGGGCCCTTGGGCGTGTCTTCACAGTCGTCGGCCGTACTGACGCCGACCGGGGAAAGGCGCTTGATTATTTGCAGCACGCAGTGCAGCTCGACCAACGCGGGCTCTTCCCCTTTGTCCTGCGGGATCTGGGCCTGGCCATGGCGACGCGCGGTGGACCCGACATGTTGCGGGGAGCGGTGGACACGTTGAAGAAGTATGTCTCGATGTACGTGTCATCGTTTGCGGCATACCCATCCGATCTCGCGGACATCTATGACTACCTCCTGGTGTTTGGCGACAGTACGTGGCTGGCGCCAAAGGCCGAAGGTGCCCTTTACGTTCGCGCGAACGGGCCCGAACCTCCGGCGCCAACAGCCGCTGCCGGCAAGCCGTCGGTCTCGCCACCGGGCGCAGGCAGCAAGGTTCCCCCAACAAAGACACTGACACCGGCACCGATCAAGAAGCCCGGTCGATGAAATTCCGCCGTCTCATTCTGGCGACGCTCGTGGCCGCAGTTGGCCTTGCCGGAACAGCCGAGGCGCAGCCCACGCTGACGCTTCGCTTTCCAGGCTTCGCCGGCGCGTCGTTTCCAAGTTCCGGGGCCGTGATAGTGCCGGCGGCGTTGCCGTCCCCTCCAGAGATTTGGCTCGAAGATGCCCTTGCGGAGATTCAGCTCTCCACGGTGCGGGTCCGGCTGAACGAATCGC
>JAYTUE010000063.1:0-9977 GCA_043744715.1 Verrucomicrobiota bacterium
CCGGTGCCGATGCTGCGGACGATCTTCTCGAAGAAGTCGTTCTCGCCGCCGACGATGTCGATCTTGGCGGTCTTGAGCGCCTCGGAGACGACCTGGGCGTTGGCCTGGGCCACGTCGCGCTGGACGTGGATGGCGGCGAGATCGACGTCGCGTTCCTTGGCGAGGCGGAGCTTGAACTCCTCGTGCTGCTGGCCGGCGGCGTGAAGCAGTTTCATCGCGTCGGCTTTCAGATGGATTGATTTGGCCTCGGCCGATCCGCGCGCCTCGATGCCGGTCGCGTCGGCTTCTGCCAAGGTCTGGGTGTTCTCGGACTGGACCGTGCCCTTGGCCTTGATGACCTCGGCTTCGGCGAGACCAACCTCCTTGATGGCGGCGGCCTCAATCTTCATGGCCCCGGCCTTGGCGATGGTGACCTTGGCTTCGGCGAGGCCTTTGGCGGCTTCGCGGGCGGCGGTGCCTTCGGCTTCCTGCTCGGCGGCGTGGCGGCGTTTGTCGGCGACCTTGGCCTCGGCGTCGGCCGTGGTCTGGATGCGTTCGGCATCGCGCAAGGCGGCTTCGCGGCTCGCTTCGGCGGCGGTGATGGTCCGGATCTTGTCGGCTTCGGCGACGTTGCGGGCGACTTCCTTCTGGGCTTCGGAGGCGACGACCTTCTCGGTCTGGTCCTTCTTGGCGTTCATCTCGGCCTCGATGAGCGTGACCTCGCGGACGCGCTCGGCGGTCATGCGGGCCTCGATGTTGCGCTTCTCCTCCTCCTGCTGGGTGACGGCCTTCTGTTCGGAGACGACGGTGGCGCGCTTGCGTTCCACTTCGACGGCGGCCTCGTTGACCTTCACTTCCTTGTCCATCTCGGCGAGCGACACCGTGCGTTCGCGGCGGACGCGGGCTTCCTCGCCTTCCTGCACGGCCTCCTGTTCGAGGCGCTGCCGTTCCTTCTTCACGGTGAACTCCCGTTCCTGCACCGCGCGGTTCATGTCCTGGGTGCGCAACTGGATGGATTCGTCGGCTTCCAGGCGCTTGCCTTCGACTTCCTGGCGGCGGCCTTCGATGACCTTGCGGGCCTCGGCCTCCTCGTTGGCCTTCACCTCGTTGATGGCGCGGGTCTGCTTGGCGGTGTCCTCCTCGTTGCGGCGGCGCTGTTCGCGTTTGGCGATGTCGGCGTCGGCGTTCTCCTTCTCGATCTGGACCTGCGCGCGCTGGGAAAATTCGTTGGCGCTGACACGTTCGCGCTGGGTGATCTCGGTGATCTTCCGGATGCCCTCGGAGTCGAGCACGTTGCTGGGGTCGTGCTGGTCGAGCGGCGTCTGCTCCAGGTAGTCGATCGCCACGTCCTGAAGGAAGAAGCCGTCCAAATCCTTGCCGATGGTGGCCTGGATCTGTTCGCGGAACTTGATGCGTTCGGTGAAGAGCTCGTGGAACTCCATTTGTTTGCCGGCGGTCTTGAGCGCCTCGGAGAACTTGGCCTCGAACAGCTCGCGGAGCTGGGCCATGTCGGACACGCGTTCGACGCCGAGCATCTGGGAAACCTTCTTCACGCTGTCCACGGTGGCCTCGACGCGGATGTAGAAGGCCACGGAGATGTCGGCGCGGATGTTGTCCTTGCAGACGAGGCCGTCCTTGCCCTTGCGGTGGATCTCCAGCTTCTTCACGGAGATGTCCATCTCCTCGAAGTTCTGCACCAGCGGCAGGCGGATCATGTAGTCGAAGGCGACGCGCAGCCCTCCGAGGCCGACGCTGATGCCGGCCTTGCCGGGGTGGATCTTGCGGATGCAGAGCACGATCGTGATCGCGATGGAGATCAGGACAACAAACGCGATGGCGGCGTAGATGAGGTATTGCATGGGAGGGAAAGCGTGGGGTGGGGTTGGGTTTGGCTCCTTCGTCGTGTTCGTCCTCCCGCCGTCCTCGGATCTGGCAACTGGGTTCGGCTTGGGACGGACATGGAGTTACCCAATCCCCAGGGGCGCGGCTAGTGGGATTTGAGGTCGGGTTTTCCAACCATCAACATCCCGCCTTGAGTTTCCCGTCGGGACCGCCTGAATTCGCGCGGTCTCGAGCAGCGACTGGCGAGACCACCATGAATTCTCCCGCAGCCGGAAAAATCAATCGCTTGGAGCAGCTGCGTGGGGCGGCCGCAGTCTATGTCCTCGTCGGGCATATTGTAGCCGGATCCGTCGGAGTTGATCCAAGTTCCCCGGTCCGGTTCCTTTTCCGCTTTGGCCAGGAGGCGGTGATGATCTTCTTCCTGCTGTCAGGGTTTGTGATTTTTCATTCGACCGACCTCAACGCGGACAAGTCGTTTGGGAGCTATCTGCGTCGTCGGGTTCGGCGGATCTTTCCGATCTTTTTGTTGGCGCTCCTCGTCTCGTGGCTGTTCAGGGGCGACAGCTCGGCTTGGTCGGGCAGGGATCTCGCGGGAAACCTCTTCATGCTCCAGGACTTTTCCTGGGCCAAGCCCGGCGTCTGGTTTGATACGTTTTGCGGCAATCTTCCGCTGTGGTCCTTGAGCTACGAGTGGTGGTTCTACCTGCTCTTCTTCCCGGTATACCGATGGTGCCCAGAGCGGTTTCAACTCGGGGCGACGGCGTTGGTTTCGGCGGTCGGCCTCATCAGCTATCAGCTGTTCCCAAATCAGGCGTCGCTCTTTCTCCAATACTTCGTTGTCTGGTGGGTCGGCGCCGAGTTGGCGAAAATGCGGCTCCGCGGATCGGCCCTGAATCTGGCGGCCTGCTACAAGTGCCTGGCCGTCCTAGTTGGTTTCGCCACTGCGTTGGCCTTGCCGGTGTTGGTTGCCAAACGAAGTGGAGCCGTGCTGGTCTTTGGACAGCACCCGGTGCTTGAACTTAGGCATTTCACTGCAGCGGCGGCTGGATTGGTGGTCGCCCTGGTTTGGCGACGACTCAGGTGGGGCGGCTTCGCGTGGATCTTCCGTTGGTTTGGCCCCGCTGCCGGCATCTCCTATGCGATCTACGTCCTGCACTATCCGATGGTCATCCACGCCAGCTACCTGGCCGGCCGGCTTCCAAGGAGTGTCGAGCTGACCATCTACCTTGCGGTGTTTGTTTTCGTGGCGTGGTTTGCCGAAGGACCGTTCCAGCGCTGGTTCAACAGGATGATCCGTTAGCGGCTGGATTCTTAGACATCCCGCCTTGAGTTTCCCGCCGGGACCGCCTGAATTCGCGGCGTCTTTCCGTTCCGTTCCCATTGCATGAAACAAGTCTTCGTCACCGGAGCCGCCGGCTTCATCGGCAGCAGCCTGATCGACGCCCTCCTGGCCGCCGGTTACACCGTCGTCGGTTGGGACAACTTCAGCACCGGCCAGGAAACCTTCCTCACCGGCGCGTTGAAGCATCCCAACTTCCGCCTCGTCCGCGGCGACAACCTCGACCTGCCCGCGATGACCGACGCCATGGCCGGCTGCGACACGGTCTACCACCTCGCGGCCAACGCCGACGTGCGCTTCGGCCTCAACCATCCCCGGCGCGATCTCGAGCAGAACACCATCGCCACCTTCAACGTGCTGGAAGCCATGCGGGCCAATGGCACCAAGGTCATCGCCTTCTCCTCGACCGGCTCGGTCTACGGCGAGGCCGAGATCATCCCGACGCCGGAGAACCATCCCTTCCCCATCCAGACCTCGCTCTACGCCGCGTCCAAGGTCGCCGGCGAATGCCTCATCCATTCCTACTGCGAGGGCTACGGTTTCGAGGGCTACGTCTTCCGCTTCGTCTCCATCATGGGCGAACGCTACACGCACGGGCACGTCTTCGACTTCTACAAGCAGCTCCTCGAACACCCCGACCACCTGCGCGTGCTGGGCGACGGTTCCCAGCGCAAGTCCTACCTCTACGTCGGCGACTGCATCGCCGCGCTTATGCACGTGGTGAAGACCGGCACGGCCAAGACCGCCAAACACCGAGTGCAGGTCTACAACCTCGGCACCGACGAGTTCATCACAGTGAAGGACTCCATCGGCATCATCTGCCAACGGCTCGGGCTCACGCCGCGCTTCGACTACACCGGCGGCGACCGCGGCTGGGTCGGCGACAACCCGTTCATCTACCTCGACACCGCGAGGATCCGCGCCACCGGCTGGACGCCCAAGCTGACCATCCGCCAAAGCGTCGAACGCACCATCGACTGGATCCGCGAGAACAAGTGGATCTTGGAGAAGCGGTAAAAATGAGGGCTGCCCACAGATGATCGCAGATCAAAACGCCTTAGCCGGAACGATGCGGTTTGAAAAATGGGGAGCGCAGCCGCCCCGGCTGCGGTTCGGCGCGCCCCCGCGCCGAACTCGGGAGCGTCCGGCCGCACCGGACGGTGCAGTCGTCCGGAAGTCCCACGCCAACCGCGAGGGCGCGGTTGGCTGCGCCCGAGGCGGGCGCGCTCCCCGATTCCAACTGCATCGTTCCGGCTTAGACCTTGCGCATCTGTCGTCGGGTCGTAGCGCCGGCTTCCAGCCGGCCGTGTCGCAAGCGTCCTCGCTTGCCCGGAGTCCTGTGGCGAACGAAAGCGCAGGCCGGCGAGGACGCCGGCGTCACGGCAAGCCGGAGGCTTGCGCTACCCATCGACCCTCCCGATGAAAATCGTCGTCCTCGGTCTCTGGCATCTGGGCTGTGTCACCGCCGCGTGCTGCGCGAAACACGTCGAGGTCGTCGGCCTTGATCCCGACGCTTCGCTCGTCGCCAACCTTTCCGTCGGCCGGCCGCCGATCTCTGAGCCCGGCCTGAACGACCTCGTCGCCGCCGGCCTGGCCTCGAAGCACCTCAGCTTCACCACCGATGCCGCTTCGGCCTGTGCGGGCGCGAATTTGCTCTGGGTCACCTTCGACACGCCCGTGGCCGATGACGACACGTCCGATGTCGAAGCCGTGCTCGCTCCCTTGCGGAAAGTCCTGCCTCATCTCGCGCCCGGAACCGTCGTGCTGATTTCCTCCCAGCTTCCCGTCGGCACCTGCGCCAAGTTGGAAGGCGAATTCGCCGCGCTCGATTTCGCGGTCTCGCCCGAGAACCTCCGCCTCGGCCAGGCCATCGCCGGCTTCGAGAAGGCCGACCGCATCGTCATCGGCCTGCGCCACGAACGGAACCGGCCGCTGCTCGAATCGCTCCTCGGCCGTTTCACCCAGCGCCTCATCTGGATGCGCCCCGAGTCCGCCGAGATGGTGAAGCACGCGCTCAACGGTTTCCTCGCGCTCTCCATTTCCTTCATCAACGAGATCGCCACCGTCTGCGAAGCCTTCGGCGCCGATGCCAAGGAAGTCTCCACCGGCCTGAAGAGCGATCCGCGTGTGGGCGAACGCGCCTTCGTCAATCCCGGCGGACCCTTCGCCGGCGGCACGCTGGCCCGCGACGTCGTCAGCCTCTCACGCATCAGCCACGACCGTGGCCTCTGTCTCGAACTGGTCCCCGCCATCAAACGCAGCAACGACCACCATCGCGGTTGGGCCGTGAAGCGATTGCAGGAAACACTCGGCGACCTTTCAGGCAAACGCATCGCCATCCTCGGCCTCACCTACAAACCCGGCACCGACACCCTCCGCCGCAGCCTCGCGCTGGAAGTCGCCGCCAAGCTCATCGCCGCCGGAGCTACGTGCATCGCCTATGATCCCGCCGTGCGCGACGCCACTCACGCCTGCCCCGGATTGCTCGCGGCCGCGTCGTTGGAAGAAGCACTCGCCGGAGCCGATGCCGCCGTCGTCTCCACCGAATGGCCCGCCTTCCGCGAAGCCAAGTGGCCCGCGCTGCTCGCAACCATGCGGCGTCCGCTCGTGCTGGATGCAAATGGGTTTCTCCGAAACGCCGTCGCGGGAATTTCTGGCATTAACTACCATAGCGTCGGGCAAAACACATGACGACGCTAACGACCCACCGCGATCAATGCGCCGGAGTCTGGCTCGAAGGGCCTTCGGATATTAGCCAGCGACAGAGTGGCTGGACTGCCCGCAACCCAGAGGCGCAATTCCCGGAGGGACGTCGGAGCTTGTCCTTGTCCGCAATGAGCCCGCCGTCCCTTCAGGACTCGGTGTTCCAATGGGACACCCTTCCAGCCACTTCGTGGCTGGCTACTTTCCGGGGTCGCTTCGCGACATGGAATTGCTCGTGGACTCGCGGCCTGACGCCCCAATCTTGATGACGCAACCGATGAAACTCACCGGCAAGAACACGATCGTCACCGGCGGCAGCCAGGGGCTGGGCCGCGCCATCGTCGAGGCCTTCCTGCGCGAAGGCGCGAGCGTGCTCTTCTGCGCGCGTTCCGCCGCCGATGTGCAGGCCGCATTGGAAACCTACAAGCCGCTCATCGCCGGCAATTCCAAGGTTCTCGGCACCACGGCCGACGTCTCCAAACCCGCCGATGTCGCCGCGCTCTTCGCCCTGGCCGACCAGCAGCTCGGGCTGCTCGACGTGTTGGTGAACAACGCCGGCGTCTACGGTCCGCTCGGCCCGACCGAGGAGGTGCCTTGGGATGAATGGCAGCAGGCCATCGAGATCAATCTCTTCGGCGTCATGCACACCTGCCGCCAAGCCATTCCCCGGCTGCGCGCGCGCGGCGGCGGCAAGATCGTCAACATCTCAGGCGGCGGCGCGACCAATCCGCTCCCGCGCATCAGCTCCTACGCCGCGTCCAAGGCCGCCGTCGTCCGCCTCACGGAAACGCTCGCCCTCGAACTCGCCGCCGACCGCATCGACGTGAATGCCGTCGCGCCCGGCGCGCTGAATACACGACTGGTGCAGCAGATCATCGCTGCCGGTCCCGACAAGGTCGGGGCCGACTTCTTCGCCAAGAACAAGAAGTGGTCCGAAGAAGGCGCGACTCCGCCCGAACTCGGCGCGGGTCTCTGTGTCTGGCTGGCCTCGGCCGAGAGCAACGGCATCACCGGGCGTCTCCTTAGCGCCCAATGGGATCCGTGGAAGGACCTCGCCGGGCGACGCGAAGAGTTGGCCAAGTCCGACATTTACTGCCTCCGCCGCATCGTGCCCGAGGATCGCGGGAGGAAGTGGTCGTGAGGACAAAGCATTTGTTGGCAGGGCGAAAGCTCCCGCCGAGCCCTACCGGCCACAAATTCATTTCCTCCCCATGACCACCCCGCGCATCGCCATCGTCGGTTGCGGCCTTGTCGGCCAGAAACGGCTCAACCAGTTGCCGAAAGGTTCCGTCACCGTCGCGTGCGACCTCGACCTCGCCCGCGCGCAGAAGCTCGCCGCGCAGTCGCCCGGTTGCCTCGCCGTTTCCTCCATCGACGAAGCCGTCGCCTCCACCGACGTCGATGCCGTCATGATCGCCACGATCAACTCATCGCTCGCGCCGCTGGCCCTCGCGGCGGTCCGCGCCGGTAAACACGTCCTCGTGGAGAAACCCGCCGCCATCCGCGTCGTTGAACTCGACGAGATCGAGCGGGCCGCGAAGGCCACCGGCGCGCTCGTCCGCGTGGGCTACAACCATCGTTACCATCCCGCCTGCCTCAAGCTTCTGGAGATCGTCCGCAGCGGCGAACTCGGGCCGCTCATGTTCCTCCGCGCCCGCTACGGCCAGGGCGGCCGCGTCGGCTACGACCGCGAATGGCGGGCAGATCCCAAGCTGGCCGGTGGTGGCGAACTCATCGACCAGGGCGTCCATCTCATCGACTTGTCCGGGATGCTTCTCGGCGAGTTCACCGAAGTCTCAGGCCATGTGGCCACGTTCTTCTGGGACATGCCCGTCGACGACAACGCCTTCCTAAGCCTCCGCACCGCCACCGGCCAGACGGCGTGGCTGCACGCGAGCTGCAGCGAATGGAAGAACGGCTTCTCCCTCGAACTCTACGGCCGCCACGGCAAGCTCCATTGGGAAGGCCTCGGCGGCAGCTACGGCGTGGAACGGCTCCACCACTACAAGATGCTCCCGGAGATGGGCCCGCCCGATACGGTGATCTACGAATTCCCGCGCGGCGACGCGTCGTGGAAGATCGAGATGGACGAATTCTTCCGCGACATCGCCGAAAAACGGACGCCCGTTCCCGGCCTGCTCGAAGCCAAAAGAGCGCTTCAGGTCGTGGAGACCATCTACCGGCAGAACGGCGTGCCGTGGGTGAAGTGAAGCCAAACAAGGCTTAACCGCAGAAAACACAGATGAACGCTGATCAGAAAACTCTGAAGACTGGTTCATCCCCTACCTTGGGCGTCTTCGCTTTGGTTGCTGCGAGCGTCCGCCTACGCGGGATTTTTTGCCATCCCGGTTGCCAGGTTTTCCGCCGATGAGCACCCGGCTTCCAGGCGTGTATTCGTCGCTCGGGCCGTTCCAGGAGGCCTTCGCGCGGCAGATCCCGATCCTGATGTATCACAAGGTCGGCCCACGTCCGTCGCGCGTCCGGCTGAAGGGAATGTATGTCGAGCCGCGCCTGTTCCGTCGTCAGATGAAGGAACTCGGCGCGGCCGGTTTCACCTCCGCTTCGCCCGATTCCGTTACCAAAGAACCGCAGTCCACACCGCCCAAGATCGTCCTCACCTTCGACGACGGCTATCGGAACGTCCTGGAACACGCGTTGGAGCCGATGCGTGACGCCAAGATGACCGCCATCCAGTTCCTCATTCCCGACCTCATCGGCAAACGGAACGAGTGGGACATCGCTCAGGGTGAAGCGCCGGAGCCGTTGATGAACTGCGAGGAGCTCGACCGTTGGCTCGCTGCGGGGCACGACATCGGCGCGCATACCTGCACGCATCCGTTCCTGACGCGCATTCCGCTCCAGCAGGCTCGCGAGGAGATCATCTCCAGCCGGCGCAAGCTGGAGGACCTGTTCCAGCGTCCGGTCGTCCACTTCTGCTATCCGTTCGGCGACTGGAACGAAGCCGTCCGCGACATCGTGGCCGAGGCGGGCTTCCGGACGGCGGTGACGACTACCTCTGGATTCAACTCGCCCGAGTCAGGACGCTTTTCACTGCTGCGATTCACCGCTCGGCACCGGTCGCGCAGCCTGAAGGCGATTTGGCGCGGGCTGTTTGGCCCGTAGCCGTGTCTGACTCAATGCGAACGGGTGGAGAAGCCGCTCTTTTCGTTCCTCAGCGGCTTTGACGCTTGCGCGTCGGTCGTCGGGTTTGGTTTGTTTCGCGCCACCAAAAAATCCCCGCCCGTCCCGATTGCCAAAAATTAAAACGGGGTAACTTAACCGCTAAGCCATGTCGTATCTCAGAGCTTACCAAAACGCGGGACCGAAGCGTTATTCGGCCAAAAACATCATCAAGCCGGTCAACTTCCTCTGCATCTCCCCCGACGCGAAGACCGTTTCCATCGTGGGCGAGTTCAACGGATGGGACCCCGCCGCCAATCTGATGAAGAAGCACGTCGACGGATCGTGGCAGGCCCAGGTGATCGTGAATCTCGGCCACCACCAGTATGCGTTCCTCATCGACGGCAAACTGACGCTGGACCCGCGCGCCAACGGGACGGCCCGCAATCCCCAGGGCGAGAAGGTCTCGCTGCTTTCCGTCAACTGAGTCGTCCTCCTGTTCTCGGCGTGTTCGCCGATGCAGCACGCGGCAATGAGGCGGGCATTCGTGGCTGCCGGTTGATTTTTCTGAGGCCTTTCCTCGTTCAATCCTCCCGCTAGACTCGCGTGCGTTCCCCATGAAACTCCACGTCACCATTCTGCTGGCCTTGGGCTCGATCTCCCTCGTCGCCGCCGACCTCGCCTCCCAACCAGGCCTTGTGAAATCCGGGTTCATCTACGAGACCGCGCCGTTTCCGGAGTGCCATGCGTCGACCATCGTGGAGACCAAAGCCGGCCTGGTCTCGGCGTGGTTTGGCGGAACGCGGGAGAAGAATCCCGACGTCGGAATCTGGGTCTCGCGGAATGTCGGCGGCAAATGGACGACGCCCGTCGAGGTGGCCAACGGCGTGCAATCGCCGACCAAACGGGTTCCCACATGGAATCCCGTGCTCTTTCAGCCGAAACAAGGCCCGCTGCTGCTCTTCTTCAAAGTCGGGCCGAGCCCGCAGACGTG
>JAYTUE010000064.1:0-2548 GCA_043744715.1 Verrucomicrobiota bacterium
TACTCCGCCGCGGTCGACACCCGGCTGGACGAACGCGGCTTCATCATCCCCGGACTTGGCGACGCCGGCGACAGGCTCTTCGGCGTCTGACCTGAACCCATTCCCCAGCATGGCCAGGTCCGAACACCGTCTCCTCGTTGGATCGTCGGACCACAACCCCGACATGCTTTACGCCACGGGCCTGTTGACCCGCGAGCCGTTGATCTGGCTGAAAGGCGAGGGAAAGCCCGTCGTCGTATCAGGGAGGGGCTTTTCAACCTCGGCCCAGAAGGCTCTTCCGAGACTTCAGCTTTTCACCGCCGCACAGGTCGTCGGAAAAGGCCGGTCGGAGGATGCCGCCGTGATCCGGCGGCTGCTGGAGGACCGGAAGCTCAAGCGCGTCGTCGTCTCGGAGAATTTCCCGCACGGCCTGGCCCGCTCGCTGCGGCGGTGGAAGATCAAGGTGAGGATCGCTTCGCCGTTCTTCCCGGAACGCCCCGTCAAGACGGCCGACGAGGTGAAGAAGATTTCCGCGTCCCTCACCATGGCGGAAGTCGGGCTGGCCGAAGCCGTCCAGGCGATCAAACGCTCCAAGGTCTCGCGCGACGGGCTGCTCCACCTCGGCGGCACGCCGCTGACCTGCGCCCGGGTCCGCTCGATCATCGAGACCGCCGTCCTCCAGGCCGGAGGCCATCCCATAGCCGCCTCAGTGGGGAGCAACTGGCGCACGCACGATCCCGCCGAGGGCGGCGATGGCCCGCTCCGGCCGAACCAGCCGATCACGTTGGCCGTCTCGCCCCGGTCACGGAAGACCGGCTACTTCGGCGATCTCGCCCGCACGGTGGTCAAGGGACGCGCGCCGGAAGCCGTCCGCCGTCTCTTCAACACGGTGAAGACGGCCCGCCATCTCGCCTTCGGCCTCCTCGCCCCGGGCAGCGCGACGGTGGACGTCCACCGGGCGGTCGCCGACTACTTCACCCGCGAAGGCTTCTCCACCCTCCCCGACGCGGCCCCGAGGGAGGGCTTCCGTTCGGCCTGCGGGCATGGGATCGGGCTGGAACTGCACGAGGCCCCTTTCCTCAGGTCCGGTTCCAGCGAGATCCTCCGGTCCGGCCACGTCGTCACGCTTGAACCAAGCCTGCACTATCCCGCCATCGGCTGCGTTCGCCTGGTGGACGCCGTGTGGGTCGGACCCAAGAGCGCGCGCAACCTCGCCAAGTTCGAAACCGTGCTCGAAATCTGAGTTTCCGCGCAGGACGGTGCCCGGCTGGAAATTCACACCGGAAATTCCACTTGAACGGAACCCCCCTTCCCGATGTCTTTCTCCACGCCCGCAGGCCCGGAGCGATGGTTGCAAAACCGGCGAAGCGGTTAACTCTATCGAGCCATGAAGCGCATATCCCTGTTTTTGCTGACGAACTTCGCGGTGATCCTGGTGATCTCCGTCGTGACGAGCCTGCTCGGCGTCAACCGCTTCCTGACCCGCAGCGGCATCAACTACGAAGCCCTGCTCGTCTTCTCGGTGATCGTGGGCTTCACCGGCAGCTTCATCTCCCTCGCGATCTCCAAGTGGATGGCCAAGATGGCCTACAGCATCAAGGTGATCGAGCGCCCCAGCAGCCAGGCCGAGGAATGGCTCGTCTCCAAGATCGCCGAGCAGTCCAAGAAGGCCGGCGTGAAGATGCCCGAAGTCGGGGTCTACGAGAGCGACGAGGTCAATGCCTTTGCCACGGGGCCCTCGCGCAACAACTCCCTCGTCGCGGTCAGCTCCGGCCTCATCCGCCGCATGAACCTGCGCGAGATTGAGGGCGTGCTGGCCCATGAAGTCTCCCACATCGCCAATGGCGACATGGTCACGATGTCCCTGCTCCAGGGCATCCTGAACACCTTCGTCGTGTTCTTCTCCCGCATCATCGGCTTCGCGTTCGACAACTTTCTCCGCCGTGGGGAAAGCGAGAATCGCGGACCAGGCATGGGCTACTTCATTGGCTACATCGTCTGCGAAATCCTGCTCGGCATCCTCGCCTCGATCATCGTCATGGCCTACTCCCGCCGCCGCGAGTTCGCCGCCGACGCCATGGCCGCCAAGCTGGAAAGCAAGGACGCGATGGTCGCCGCCCTGCGCCGCCTGAAGTCGATCACCGAGGACGGCGGCATCATCGACGACCGTTCGCAGGCCCTGAGCGCCTTCAAGATCAACGGTAAGCCCCCCGGCTTCATGGCGCTCTTCTCCAGCCATCCGCCGTTGGAGGACCGCATCGCCGCGTTGGAAAACGCCCGCTGAGGCGAACGCAGTTCCATCAGCAGCCGCCACGGGGCCTCGGGCTTCGCGGCGGCTGCTTCATTTCAAGAACCGCCTACTCCCCTTTCAGCCGGCTCAGACAGAAGCAGTCCTGCGGTTCCGGGCCGATGTTCTGCAGCCGTTCCCAGCGTCGGAGGATTCCCTCCATCTTGAACCCGGCCTTCTCCAACACGCGCTTGGAGGCGGGATTGTCCACATGGGCCACGGTCCAGACGCGCCAGACGTCAGGCTGGGTCAGCAACCAGTCGGTCCAAGCCCGGACGGCTT
>JAYTUE010000065.1:0-2542 GCA_043744715.1 Verrucomicrobiota bacterium
AATCGGCCTTTGACCAAGAAAATCCTGCCGACAAACCTCGGCCATGTTCTTCGACACGCACGCGCACCTCGACTTCCCGGACTTCCAGTCCGACCTGCCGCTGATCGTGGAGCGGGCGCGGGCGGCGGGGATTTCGCGGATCGTCTCCATCGGCACCGACCTCGACGCCAGCGCGCGGGCCATCGCCTTGGCGGAGCGGTTTCCGGATGTGAGGGCGGTGGTGGGCTGGCATCCGGGCCATGCGTTGGAGGCGCCGGACGACATCCGGCCGCAGCTTCACGAGCTGGCGAAGCATCCCAAAGTCGCGGCCATCGGCGAGACGGGGCTGGACTACTACCGGTTGCCCAGCTCCCAAGGCGGCACGGCGGATGACGACGTGCGCTACAAGGCGAAGCAGGCCGTGTTCTTCCGCCAGCAGCTCGAAGTGGCGGCGGAAGCCGGCCTGAACTGCGTGATCCATCAGCGCGGCGACTGCTTCGCCGACACGATGGAGATCATGCGGCCGTTCACCGGCAAGCTGCGCGGGGTCTTCCATTGCTTCGTAGGAACACCGGACCAGATGAGGACGGTGCTGGAGATGGGGTCGCTGGTGAGCTTCACGGGCATCGTCACTTTCAAGAACGCCGTGGAGGTCCGCGAGACGCTCGTGGCCACGCCGCTGGACAAGCTGATGCTGGAGACGGATTGCCCCTTCCTCGCCCCGGTGCCGTATCGCGGCAAACGCTGCGAGCCGGCCTACGTGAAGGAGATCGCCGAAGCCGTCGCTTTGGCCAAGGGGTGCTCCTTGGAAGAACTTAGCCGCGCAACGTGCGCGACGGCGAAGGGATTCTTCCGTGGGCTCGAGTGACGTTGGACAATGACGAAACCAGAAGGCCAAAGGCCAAATAGGGAATGGACCTTCTTGGAGCATCCCGAACAAACCGACTCCTGTTTGGCCTTTGGACTTCGTGCTTCGTCATTACGCAAAGCGGGATTTCCCTCTTTTCCCTGAAGACCGCGGCGGTAGTGTTCCGTCCATTACCTGCCTATGAAAACCACCCGAGTCCTTCTCCTCGTCCTTGCGGCCTTCGTCGCCTGGTCGGCCGATGCCGCAAACCGGAAGCTCGTCATGATCGCCGGCACGCCCAGCCACGGACCGTTGGCGCATGAGTTCAACGCCGGCGTGCAACTCCTGGCGAAGTGCCTGAAGGACACGCCCGGCCTCGACGTGGTGGTGGCCCTGAACGGATGGCCGAAGGACGAGTCCATCTTCAACGGGGCCGACGCGGTCCTCATCTACTCCGACGGCGGCGGCGGCCATCTCGCGATCCAGGGCAATCGCCTGAAGACGCTCGACGGCCTGATGAAGAAGGGCGTGGGCCTGGCCCTTGCGCACTACGCCGTGGAGGTTCCGGCGGACAAGGGCGGGCCGGAATTCCTCAAGTGGACGGGCGGATACTTCGAGGCGAACTGGTCGGTGAACCCGCATTGGACGGCGGAGTTCAAGAGCTTCCCCGTGCATCCGATCACGCGCGGGGTGAAGCCGTTTGCCGTGAACGACGAGTGGTATTTCCACATGCGTTTCCCCGGGGGCATGAAGGGCACGACGCCCATCCTCACGGCCATCGCCCCGGACAACACCATGAGCCGGGGCGATGGTCCGCACTCGGGCAACCCCGCCGTGCGCGAGGCGGTGAAGAACCGCGTGCCGCAGCACATGGCGTGGGCCACGGAGCGCGCCGACGGCGGCCGCGGCTTTGGTTTCACCGGCGGCCACGGCCACTTGAACTGGGCCAACGAGGACTTCCGCAAACTCGTGCTCAACTCGCTGCTCTGGGTGGCCAAGGTCGAAGTGCCAGCCAGCGGCGTCGTCTCGAAGGTTTCCCAGGAAGACATCATGGCGAACCTGGATCCGAAGGGTGGCGCGAAACCCGCCGTCACTCCGACGGTGAAGCCGCCCGCAGCGGCCGCGATCCGTGGATCGGGCCTGGAGCAGGCCAGGGAGGACCTCAAGAAATTCACCGTCGCCGACGGCCTTGAAGTCACGGTCTTCGCCGCCGAACCGATGGTCCGAAAGCCTTCGAACTTCGACATCGACGCCCGCGGCCGCGTCTGGGTGACGGAAGGAATGAACTACCGCTCCTCCTTCCAGAAGTGGGGCATCCTCCGGCCCGAGGGCGACCGCGTAGTCATCCTCGAGGACACCGACGGCGACGGCGTGGCCGACAAGGAGAAGACCTTCTTCCAAGGGCCCGAGATCAACGCCGCGCTCGGCATCTGCGTCCTCGGCAACAAGGCCATCGTCTCCCGTTCGCCCGACATCTTCGTCCTGACCGACACGGACGGCGACGACAAGGCCGACAAGGTCGAGAAGCTCTTCAGCGGCATCAAGGGCGTGGACCACGACCACGGCGCGCACGCGTTCGTCTTCGGCCCGGACGGCAAACTCTATTTCAACGTGGGCAACGACGGCGGGCAGTTGAAGACGCCGGACACATCGCGGTTCATCACCGACCTCGCGGGCAACGAGGTGAACGGGAGGGGCAAACCCTACCGGCAGGGG
>JAYTUE010000066.1:0-9873 GCA_043744715.1 Verrucomicrobiota bacterium
GCGTAGACGCTGCAACCGCGCTCCTGGCTCGTGGACAGCAGGCGTTCCATGGTGACATCGCTGAGCCCCCGCGCCGGCGTGTTGGCGATGCGGAGCAGGCTCACGTCGTCGTGCGGGTTGAGCATGGCCTTCACATAGGCGAGGTAGTCCCGGATCTCGCGCCGGTCGAAGTAGCTCTGCCCGCCGATCAGGCGATACCGCACAGCCGCCTTGCGGAGCGCGGTTTCGAGCGGGCGCGACTGCTGGTTGGTGCGGAAGAGGATGGCCTGGTCGCCCCAGGGTATGCGGTGGCCCACGCGGTTGAACTCGATCCGGTCGACGATCGTCTTCGCCTCCTCCTCGTCGTTGACGAAGGTGTGCAGGAGGATCTTCGGGCCGCTTCCCTTGTCGGACCAAAGCTGCTTCGCACGACGGCGCGTGTTGTTGCGGATGACGGCGTTGGCGGCGTTGAGGATGTTCGTGGTGGAGCGGTAGTTCTGCTCCAGCTTGACGATCTTCACCTCGGGGAAATGCGTCTCAAGGTTGAGCAGGTTGGCGATCTCGGCGCCGCGCCAGCCGTAGATGGACTGGTCGTCGTCGCCCACCACGCAGAAGTTGCGGTGCTCCTTCGACAGCGCGTTCACGAGCTCGAACTGCGCGGCGTTCGTGTCCTGATACTCGTCCACCATGATGTAGCGATACTTCAGTCGGCAGGCTTCGAGCGCGTCCGGATGATCCCGGAAAAGGCGGATCGTCAGCAGGATCAGGTCGTCGAAGTCGACGGCGTTGCAGGCGCGGAGGGCGGACTCGTATTTGCGCTGCACATGCTGCGCGAGAGCGGCCACTGACGGATCGTTGAAGGCGGCGGACTTCGAGCCTCCGTTCCGGAACTTGCTCAACATCGCCAGGATCGCGGAAGCGTCCGTCTTCTCCCCCTGCGCGGAGATCGAGCCCATGATCTTCTTGATGGCCGCGAGCTGGTCCGACTCGTCGTAGATCACGAAGTTCCGCTTGTAGCCGAGCTTCTCGATGTGGTTGCGGAGAATGCGGACGCAGAGGGAATGGAACGTGCAGATCGTCGGCTTCTCGGGCTTGTCCTCCTCCTTGGCCGTCTTCGGCGTCTTGGGCAGCAGCTTGTTCACGCGCTCCAGCATCTCTCGGGCGGCCTTGTTGGTGAACGTGACGCCGAGGATGTGGCCGGGGTTGATGCCCGACGCCACCATGTGGGCGATGCGGCAGGTGATGACGCGGGTCTTGCCCGTGCCTGCTCCCGCAAGGATGAGCACCGGTCCGCTGATGGTCGTGACAGCGTCTCGTTGCTGCGGATTGAGCGCGGCCAGGTTCAACATGCGGCGCGGAGTATGGGAACCATCCCCACCATGTCGAATGGGAAGCCGGGCAATCTGAGAAGCGGCAGAACTTATCCCGTTGCAGACGGATCAATCCGGCGCAAAGAGCTCAGCGCGGCGTGATTTCCAGGCGTTTGAGGTCTTCGGCCAGGAAACTGGTCACGTCCTGGAACTTCGACACGTTGTTCGCGTTCAGGTCCATCAGCAGCCGGTGCGCCTCTAGGCAGGTGCGCGTGTTCTCAAGCTTGGTGACTTCGCCCAATTGCACTTCCTCAAATTTGCCGGGCTGGTCGAGCGTCGCGGTGATGACGCGGAACAAGTGGGTCATTCCGAGGCTTTCCAGCGAATCGATGACCCGCTCCTGAGGATTGAGCAGCCGGAGCACACCATCGGAAACCGCCGTGGTCTCGGCAGACGGTGACTCGCCGCGCAACTGGAGACCCGCTCCCGCCATGACACCGAGGAACGTGCTATCCATCAGCGGGCACTCCGCGAGGTCGATGACGATCTTGGTCGTGCCGTGGTGGATCAGCTCCGTGAGCAGGCGTTTGAAGTCGACGCTGGACGCGAACGTCGCCTTGCCCTGGATCTTGATGCAGACTAGGGCCTCCATACGGGACACCAGCAACTTGGTCGGGTTGGCTACCATATAAACGTCGCGAGAATATCGTTATCCGAGGATTGAGCGTCAAGCCGCCGGGACTGGGACCTTCGATCAGCGGCGGGCGCCCCTCGCCGCCACCGGCCGGCCAACAATCTGCACCAGGGCCTGTTGCAGCACCAGCGACTCGTCCAGGCTGCTGCCGACGAGTCGGCGATTGCAGTCGAGCAAGCGGCCCATCGCAGCGACCAGCTCCCCTTCCGAGTAGCGGGCCGCCTGCGGCAGGGCCTTGAAGAGCACGTAGGGATTCATCGAAAGGGGGTTGAAGCGCTTGTCGGCCGGCATCGCCTCGGCGGGCACCCGTTCCAGCTGGGACTTGAAGCCGTTGTAGTTGTTCGCGTCCTTGACCCATCCGCGACGCACCATCTCCTTCAAGAAGAGCATCGCCCTGACTTTGGTGATGAGCCCGAAGAGCAGCCCGATCGCGGATTTCTGTTTGTCGGACTTCATCTCCCAGAACTCGTCCTCCAAACACCGGAGCAGCCGGAGCAGATCCCGGTCGCCCAAAGCATCCCCGAGCGCAAAGGCCCGGGCCTGGCGGTTCTTCGTCACGATGGCGCCGACATCGTCCACCGTGATTTCCGTCCGGCCGCCGACATAGAGGCACAGCTTCTCGGACTCGGATTGGAGGGCCCGGCTGTTCGGACCGATGCATTGGATCAACTCGGCGACCGCCTCGTCGGTAGCTCCCTTGGCCAGTTCGCGGAAAGCCTTGCGGATGATCAGTTCGGCCTGCACCGGCCAATCACGGTCATCGGCGGAAAGTCCCGTGAACGATTCCACCGATCCCAGCTTGTCGACCGTCTTGTAGAAGACCTTCCGCTTGTCCGCCTTGGGCGCGCTGATGACGAGCCGGACACTGCCCCAGGGCGTGCGTTTGAACTCCTCGGCCAGCTCGGTCAGACCTTCCCCGACGGCGGCCGAAGAGGACGTCCGATCCTCCGCGAGGAAGCTGCAAGCCTTGAGCCAGACAGCCTTGCCCGTGCCGAAGAACGGCAGCGTCTGGAGCGACTCCTTCAACCGTCCGATCACCTTCAGCGCCTCGCTGGCATTGCCCACGGCGGCGTCGATGACCTCATGGTCCATTCCGCCCAGCTCGTTGCTCCACTGGTCGAAGAGGGCCTTGGCGCGTTTCTTCACGGCCACGTCGTCGTCACCGGAGATGAGGACGACGTGCTTCGGAGAATCAGCCACGCCTCCTCCTCAGGACAAAGACCACGGGCACTGCAAGCAGAAGGACTCCGCAAAGCAGTCCCACAGCCGGAACCGACAGGGGCACGCCAAACTGCATTGGTCCGACAAGAACGTAGGTGTAGTCCGAAAACCCGACGAGGCCGAAACCCTGGTCTCCCATCTCGCAACTGGCCCGGGTATCCGACGCGACAAGCAACAGGCCGATGACCAGTGCCTGGGCTTTCTTCGGGTTGTTCAAGCCTCATCCTCCCCGATATTCCCTTCGTTCATCTTGTTGAGGTAGTCACTCATGTCCTCCACTGCGCTGAACAGCTTGGTCCGGACAAAAATCGGCTTCTTCTGCGCGGCCGCGATGGCGAGGCAGTCGCTCGGCCGGGCGTCGACCTCGACGATCTTGATCCCGAGCTCGTTGTCCTGCTTCAGCACGATGCGCGCGTAGTAGGTGGAGTTCCGGAGTTCGGTGATGATGACGCGTTCGACGGTGATGCCGAAGCCGAGGAAGACCGAGTTGATCAGGTCGTGGGTGAGCGGGCGTTCGTTGGGTTTGTCCTGCATGAAGCGCCCGATGACCATGCCCATGCTGCTCTCGATCTGGATGACGAAGATCTTCTCGGCGTTGCCCAGGAAGATGGCGCAGCCGTTGTTCGCCGGCAGGATGCCGCGGATCTCGACTGGCACGACGTCGTTTTTCATGGGTTGACTCTAAAAACAGGTTTTCAAAAGACAAGTTCCCCGCCTGCCTCGATCACGCCATGCAAAACGTCTCGAACGCGCCGCCGAAAAGATTCCGGACGTCGCGTTGGATCTCCTGCGGGGTCACGACCCATCCGGTCGCGGCGAGATCGCGATACTTCTCCGCCAACACCCCGCCGATGACGGCGCGGCTGTGGGTCCATTTGTAGATCAACTGGTCGAGCACGCGCGCGTCGCTGTGCTGCGGGGTGATGCTCAAGCCGAGCAGCTCGATGCGCAGGCGCGTGATCTCGTCGATGAGATGCGGGACGTTTGTGAACCACCAGCAGCCGAAGATGTGGAGGTTGCGGAACTTCCGGGCCAGGACGCAGAGCTCATGCTGGTTCTCGCGCGCCAGCACGGTGGCGGCGAACTTGTTGTCGGGGAATCCGGCGCAAAGGTTCTTCAAGAAGCCCAGGTCGGTCAGGCCCATGCCGTCGCCGGCCATCTTGAGCCTGGGATTCACGGCTCGCGTGACGCCGGGCATGACCGCGAACGGCAGGTTGAAGTCGCGGCAATGGGGCAGGACCGCGCCTTCGATCAATGCGGCCGTGTCGGTGTTGTCGGGAAACTTGAACTCCGGCGGCAGCGAGACCATGAGGAAACGCGCGCCCATCTTCCCGGTCCAGTCGGCGAAGAACCGTCGAACTTCGTCGAGGGACTTTTGGTTGGGTTTGCCGGGACCGACCTTGTAACCCCAGGACGCCAGCTTCGGCGCCGTGTTCTTCCAGTCCAGCAGCAGCGGATCGATCCTGAGGGCGGCGGAGAAAGCCGGGTGTCGCTGGAAGCCGCGTTCCCAGACGGGACGTTCCAAATCGTCGAAAGGCGAGTTGGTCATGCACACGTCCTCGACGCGGGCGATCTTGAGGCAGCGGTCGATATAGGCGTCCGGCTTCTGCGCGGCGAACCACTTCCGGAGCTTCGGCAGGTCGCGTTTCTTCACGTCGAGGCCGAGGGCGTTCAACGTCGTCAGGACGCCCCGGCAGGCTTCGGAGACCGGGGAATTTTGGATGAAGAGGACATCCCAGATCAGGTCGGCCTGGCGGGACTTGTCCAGCTTCCAGAAGTCGTCGTAGGGAATCGCGAGGTAACGGAACGATTCGGCGACGAGGTAGTGGTAGGTGAGCAGATCGTCGATGCCCCAGAGAAGAAGTTCACCAAACGCCGGGTCGTAAAGGTGGGTGTGGATGTCGCGGACGGGAGTCGTCTCGACGGTCTTCCGGACAAGCTTCTCCAACTGGGCGGTCGTCATGGACGCGGACGCTAGACAAGGTCCCGCCGGCTGTGGAGAACGAATCGTTGCCAAGGCGCGGCGGCTGTCTCCACTCTTTCGCCATGATGAAACCGCTCGCGCTCCTGTTCTACGAGCAGCTGCTTCCCGGGTCCCAGCTGATCAACAAGCTGCAGGACCTGGGCTACCGCGCGCAGGTGGTGCAGGACGCCGATCTGCTGGCCGACGTGGCCGAACGCGAGAAACCCATGGTCATCGTCAGCGACCTGCGGGTCCGCCGCGGCGACATCCTGAAAAACATCCGGCTCATCAAGTCGGGCGCGGAAACCAGCCACATCCCGGTGCTCGGATTCCACTCGGACCTTTCCGAGTCGTTCCTTGAAACCGCCAAGCAGGCCGGCGTCACGCTCGTCGCGGGAGACGCCTTCATCCCGGAACAGCTGGCCCAATTACTGGACCAGGTCCTCCACCTCGACTGATCCCCTTTCACCATGGCCATCCCCTCCGTCAAACTCGCCCAGGGCATCCACGTGATGCACCTCTTCTTCCGCATCGACCGCACCCGCTGGGCCGCGTTGGCCCCGGCGGAATCCGCCGCCGCCCGCGACCGCCTGGACGCGGTGGCGAAGAAGTATCCGGGCCCGGCACACCCGCGCATTTCCAGCTTCGCGAATGTCGGAGGCAAGGCCGACGTGGCCTTCATCCTCTATGCGGCCCAGCTCCAGCAGATCAGCTCCATGCAGCGGGAAGTGGAACTGGCCTTTCCTGCCGGAACATTGGTTCCCGCCTACTCGTTCCTCAGCGTGACCGAGCTGCCGGAATACGTTTCTTCGGACGACGATTTGAAGCGGATGATCCAGAACGGCGAAAAGAAGCCCCAGCCGGGCACGCCCGAATTCGACGAGGCCTTCGAAGCCGCCAAGAAACGCAACGAGGGCTACAAGTTCTACCGGCTTCAGCCCGAGCTGGAGGACTGGGAGATCATGTGCTTCTACGGGATGAGCAAGAAGCGGAACCTCGGTGACAACTGGTATTCGCTCGATTTCGACACCCGAAAAAAACTCATGGGCAGCCACGCCCGCACCGGCCGCAAGTATGCCGGCAAAATCTCGCAACTGATCACGGGCGCCACCGGCATCGACGACTGGGAATGGGGCGTGACCCTGATAGCGCACAATCTCGACGAGGTGAAAAACATCGTCCACGAAATGCGCTTCGACGAAGTCACCGCCCGGTTCGGCGACTTCGGTCCGTTCTACATCAATCTCCGCCTCGACCCCACGGACCTTTGGGAGCACCTGGGGCTCTGACTCATTGAAGTGTTTTAGGACGGGTGAGGTGCTTCCCAGACGCTTCACCCTGCTCATGTTTTCCAGACGCATCGATAGCTCAGGGCATTAAGCGCCGTCCGCTGTGGATCTTGTCGGGCAACCGGATTTTTTGGGGAGTTTTCGCAGTTCGCGACTCTGGTTCCCAGTGACGGCGAGGAAAACACCGGTGATAGGCTCCAAATCCCCGGGAGAAGCGCCTCAAAGACAACGCCACCCTCTCAAAGGCAAGAACCCATGGCTGGCGGCAAACCTGCTAATTCTCACCTGCCGGCAAAGCTTGGTTAAGGAAAAGGCAGTATTGGCCAAAGACCAACCAGGCACCGGCCAGAGTATCGGCAGCCAGAACGCCATGAACATTTCACATCCCACAAACCGGAAGACACGGGGATTCACCCTGACGGAATTGATGATCGCCGTCTCGATCCTCGGGCTGGTTTCGGCCATCATCATCCCCTCGTTCTTTCGGGCCAAGCTGCGTGCGACCAACGCCACCTTTGTCGCGAATGTGAAGGAAGCGTCCGACGCGTTTGAAATGTATGCCTGGGAGAAACGCGGCTACCCGGCCAACTCGACTCCAGGCGTCGCACCGGACGGAATGGACGAGTATCTGACCCGAATGCGGTGGTCAGACATGACCCCGCTCGGTGGACAGTGGAACTGGGACCGCGACAAGGCGACCTACGGCTACAAGGCCGGCATAGGCGTTTTCAATCCCACCGCGCCCGTAGACCAGTTCGTCCTGATCGATGAGATGATCGACGATGGCGACCTCAGCAGCGGCTACTTCCGATCGCGCCCCAACGGCTACGTCTGGATCATCGAGCAATAAGTTCGCTCCGCTGTTTTTTAGACGTCAAAACTCTTTTCCTGCCCTATGAATTGATTTCTAGGGAATAGCATTGTCAGAATTTCTGCGCTTTGCATCAATTCTAGGCATGCCCCGGATAGCATTCGTCCATTTACTGATCTATCTTTTTACATTTCAAGGCTTTGGACAATCTTCCATCGAGAACTTCGAGCCCGTAGTTTTGGTATCTAATCCTGGGCTCGCACCCACAGCCCTGCTGACTATCAACTCAGAACCGGTAACGTCAGCACCATGGGAAGTCGAACTTTGGGTCGGTTCCAGCCCGGTCGCATTTTCGACCAATGTCAACTCGCTTCCCATCCCTCTTGTCGTCTCAAACATCGCTGGGCGACTTATTTACCGTGATCTTTGGGGGTCACCTATTTCTGTCGATGCGGCCCTGAAGCCCAAATTGTTGACCAGAAAAACTACGGCAAACGGGTCTTCCCTAAGGTTGAAGCCGTCATCAAGGCCGGGTGGGGTCCGCCTGACAGCGGAAAGCGATTGGCGCAATTCCGTCACTCGGCTGCAATGGAGCGAGGATCTCACGGTTTGGAGTGATCTTCCGATAGACGCAGCTTCGCCACCCCCTCTTTTCCAAGATATCGCACCGGAAAAACCTCAACGCTTTTTCCGAGCTTACATTCCGGCTCCAGAACCGCCGGTAATCACCTTAACAAAAACCACCGAGAACAGGGTCAAACTGGCTTGGAAAGGCTCTGGAGAGTTGTTTCACATCGAGTTCTCCACGAACAGGTTTGGCGCCAATCCGCCCGAGAACACTTCCACCGAAATAGATTTGGCAAGTCCAGCCGTGATCCAAGATCTTCAGCCAGGAACCACCTACTATTTTCGCATTCGAGCCACGGGGCCGGGAGGGACGTCTGCTTGGTCGCCCATAGTCGAGTCGTCGACGACGACACCGGTTTCAAAAAGCTACACACAAAGAAAACTTCTGATTTACGGCTCTTCCATTGCCTTCGGATCGGGAGACATCACAGGTCAAGGGTGGGCAGGCCGGCTTAAGGACAGCCTTGGAACGAACTGGCTGGTCGTCAACCGCTCCATCCCGGGAAGCACGACCGGAGCACTTCTGGCAAGCTTCGACCGCGATGCAGCCGGCGAGAGCTGGGACGTCGTCTGGATCGGGCTGTCCCTGGCGAACGAAGGCATTCTGGGGCCGACTCCGGCTCTGACCTACGATGGTTATGTTAAAAACCAGCGCCAACTGATCGGCCTCATCCGGCAGGTCGGTGCCGTGCCGATCATATCAAGCACGTATCCACACTCGTTCTACGGACCTACCGAGTATTCCTATTGCCAGAAGTTCAACAGCCTGTTGAACCAATGGGGCGTTGCCGGAGTCGACTTCATGTCGGCGATCGACGACGGTAACGGAAAATGGCTTCAAGGGTATCAGACGGATTCCGGGCACCCAAATGCGGCCGGACACGAGGCGTTCTTTCAAAGCATTCCGCCGGGATTTCTCGATAGCCTTCTGGTCAAATCACAGCTTCCAACAGAATCGAACCCAAGCCTCTTCCTGGGCAACGATAAGACCAACTCAACCCCATTGATCTTCCAACCCGCCAAAAAGATGGCGGACTTTACCATCTCCTTCTGGTTCAAAGGGTCCAACATCACCGACAAGGCACTATGTGGGATTGGTCCGAGCTCTTCCAGAATTCACGCTCCGGGGGGATCTCTCCGCTACACCTCGTTTGCAGGCCCTGAAATCATCGTTCCTTTAGAAACTCCGACCGCCGGCAAATGGCACCATATCGCTTTGGTCCACAGTTCAAGGACGGAAAGGACGAAGCTCTATTTCGATGGCTTCTTTGTTGGCTCGGCACCTGAAAAATTTGATTTTGTAGAACAAATCACACTAGGAGGCAGGGCCGACAGAAATCCTTGGGCCAACGCGGTCGAAGTCTCATTCTGGGGATTTACGATCCACCGAGTGCCGCTTTCGCCTGCCACTGTCGCCGTCCTTGCGGCTGGAAGGCCTTGGAAGCTCTCGGCCGATCTCATGCCACCCATTTCCCTACTGCCCGCTCTATCTGGATTATCTACTTCGGTGCTTCCCTCTGTTCGTGGATCAATCTGGGTCAGCCCAACGGCCTGGACGCAGGACGACTCACGCCCCTCGCCAGTGCCCTGACCCCTGCCACCGGTGAGCACGCCGAAGAGTCTTGGCAAATAGCGGCGCAAAGCCCAACCAACAGCCAGACACACGATTAGCGTGGTCAGTGGAAGGACCACGAAAGCGACCATCGAGTAAAATCCGTCAAACGGGACCACCTTGAAAAACGCCTTCTTCAGCGCCGAAAGCATCGGCTCGTGCGCGGCGAAAATGAAGAACGTGAAGGATGCCGCTCCCAGCAAAGACTGCCTCATTTTGCCGCCGACCAGATCAACAAGAGCCCAGACCGCGACAAGTCCGCTAATGCTCCCGAGCTTCATGATCAACGAAATCGCAGTCCCCTGTAGGTGCATCATGGAGTTGACGACACAGGCGAGCGTCCAGAAGCAGAGGCTCGGAATCATCC
>JAYTUE010000067.1:0-9846 GCA_043744715.1 Verrucomicrobiota bacterium
CACATCAGCGACCCGATCTGCTGGTTGATGGCGAGCAATCCCCACCTCGTCGCGCGCGAGGGCGAGATCGAGCGGTGGACGCTGCCGGAAGGGACTTTCAGCTATCCGCTCGGGGCCAATGGATTCGTCTTCCGCCGGGCGGATCTCGACGCGGTCAAGGCGGACGAACATTTCCAGGACACGCACGTGGCGCTCCATCTGATGAAGGCCGGCAAACGCGAATGGCTGCGCGTGCGCGGCCGCGGGGTGCACCACTACTACGTGCAGACGCTGAAGGGATTTCTCCAGAAACGCCGGCGCGCCACGGTCCACTTCCTCCGCGTGCAGGAGGAGAAGCCGGTCAACTGGATGCGCGAGAAGCCGCCGGTGCCCGCGTGGCTGGCCGCCTTCTACTGCGTGAGCTTCTTCGGCCCGGCGTGGCATACGTTGCGCGGCCTGGTCCGTGACAGGGATCTCGCGTGGCTCTGGCACACCCCCGCAAGCGTCGCGAGCCTGCTGGGCGTGCTGTGGGGAATGCGGACCCACAAGACTGGCCGGAACAACCGGCGGCTCATCGCAGATCTCCAGGTGAAGCAGACCCTCAAGCAGTGACGCGACCATGAGCCGGCCGACGCTTCATCTCATCACCAACGGCGTGTTCTCCACGAGCATAGCCGGCGGCGACATCCACTTCCTCAAGCTTGCCGAGGGAGCCGCCGCCGCCGGCTATGGCCTGAACTTCTTCGGCGGACATGCCTTGAAGGAAGTGGTGGAGAAACATGGTCTGCCCGGAACCGTCACGCTCACCGACGACACGAAGATGCCGAAGGTGAACCAGGCCGCGCTCGGGGGGCAGATCGCGATGTTCCGCGATTTCTTCGGACGCTATCGCCGCACGCGACAACAGCTCGGCCTCATCAAGGAAGGCGATTTCGCCTATGCGGTCAGCGACTACTGGTTCGACGTGTTGCCGGCCATCTCCAGCGCCGCTCGGCACAAGATGATGGTGCTCCACATGGAAGCGCCGACCTTGGGGCAGGTGCTCGCGCGCAGCCGGCCGGACGTGGATCCGAAGCGCCTCGCCTCGCTGCACTACTGGGGCAGCCAGGAGTGGTCGCTCCGGCGTTTCTGCAAACTGAGGAGGAAGCATCTGTTCTTCCTGCATCCGTTGATGGAACCACGGCTCGACCAGCTGGGTGCCGGCCCGAAGGAACGGACTCTCTTGTCCTACGGTCTGGAAGTGGGACTGACCGATTCCGTTCCGGAACAAACACGGCGATACGACGTGGTCTGGATCGGGCGGGTGCATCGGCAGAAAGGCATCGACGACCTGCTGGACACGCTCGTCGAACTGGCGGGAAAGTTTCCGGACTTCAAGACGATGTTCATCGGCAACGTGCGCGATGCGCTGACGCCGGAGGTCGAGAAGCGCGGGTTGACGAAGCAGGTGGAGTTCTCCGGTTTCGTCAGCGAGGAGGAGAAGATCCGCCTGTTCAAGTCCGGCCGCGTGTTCCTGATGCCGAGCAAACACGAGGGGAGTCCCCGCGTGATCGGCGAGAGCATCATCGCCCAGACTCCCGTGGTGGCCTACGGCCTGCCGAACTACCGGCCGCTCTTCGGCGATGCGGTGCGCTACGCCCCGTCCTTCGATCTCATGGCTTTCAAGGCGGAGGCGGTGAAGGCGATCACGGAGATGCGGGCGGGGAAGAACTACCTGGCATCGGCGGACTTGGCGGCGTTCCGCGGGGCGAATTCGTGGGAGACGACGCAGGGGCGGTTTTTAGGTGGGCTCGCCCGTCTTGCGGCTGGGGGGGACGCAGATTAAATCGTCGAGTGATCTGCGGGCCGAAGGCCCAGCCCCAAGCCAGCCCAGGGCAGCGCCCTGGGTTCAGGCAGGAAAGCCGTTTTGAGCCCTGAAAGGGCGCACCAACCCGACGCCGTTCCCCATAGTCCGCCCTTTCAGGGCTTGGGTTGTTTCCAAACGCTTTTCCCAGGGCGTTGCCCTGGGCTGGTTTAGAACCGCACCTTTGGTGCTCTGGCCTCCGCCCGTTAAATCTGCGTTTTCTTAGGTCTGACGAGGGAACGGCGCGCAGTTCCCGGTTTTGGAACGGATGGGGGCAACAAAAAGCCCTTCCCCGCTTTCGCAGGGAAGGGCGATGAATCAAACCCGGAGGGTTATCAGAACACGTAGATCACGTTCAGGGCGAGCGTGATGAGGTTCTTCTCGTCGGCAGCCGGGGAGCCATAGGGCTTGACGCTGGCGCTGTCCCAACGGACTTCACCGCGGGTCACGACGTTCTTCCAGAGGGCGTAGTCAGCCGTGGCGGTCAGGCTGTAGAGGTCTTTGCGCTTGCCGCCGACAACGATGAACTCGTTGCCATGGGCAAGTTCACCACGAAGGTTGAGCTTGAGCTTGTCGCTGGCGGCATAGGAGCCGTAGAGGGCGATGGCGCTCGAAACAAGCGGGCTGGCATTCAGGCCCGCGACGTTATCTTCGCGGTAGTCATACGCAGCGCCGAAGTGCAGGCCGGCAACGGGGGTTGCAAGGGTCGTTCCGACATAGAGGTGGTCGGTGGTGGTCGTTGCACCGGCAGCCTGACCGGTGATGTATCCAGCCGACAGCGTGGAGCCCTTCAGGAATCCGAGGGATTCAGGAGCGGTCAACGTGCTGGCGACGATGTAGGTCTTCTTGGATTCAACACCGCCCGAACGGCCTCCGGGGACATTGTCGACTGTGTTCGCGATACCGGCTGTCAAGGAGACCTCCGGGGTGAAGGTATAGCTGGCGAGGACGCCTTCATGGACGGTCGGCTCCATGTTGTATCCGAAAGAACGGCCGTAGTTCGGGTTCTTGTAGGATTCGAAGACTTCGTAGCCGATCGGCGTAGCGAAACGGCCGAGCTTGAAGTCGATGCCATTGCCGAGCGGGGCACGAAGCGTGGCGTAGGCTTCGGACAGTCCGACAGCGCCGTTGCCACCAGTGGCGCGGTAGAGGACGGCATCAGGTCCAACAGCGAGTTGGACATGATAACCGGCGCTCCACGCCTGGTCGGCGTCGAGGGCCTTGTCGAGGTTGATGCCAACGACGTTCAGGTTGAATCCGTCCTGACGAGCGGCGCCATCATTGCCACGACCGGGGGCCTGGCCCACGCCGGTTCCGGGGCGCCAGTTCAAGGACGAGTCGATCCAGCCACCGATGGTGGTTCCGGAGACGGCGGTCATGACGGAAGAGAGCTTCTCTTCGGCCTGAGCGACTGATGCGAGGCTGACGACGCCGATGGCGGCCAGACCCAAGGTCAACTTGCTAACGTTCATTCTGATGTTCCTCCTGCGACTTGGTTGGTTTTACAGTTTTTTACGGGCG
Organism: Verrucomicrobiota bacterium; assembly: GCA_043744715.1. Lineage (GTDB taxonomy): Bacteria > Verrucomicrobiota > Verrucomicrobiia > Limisphaerales > CANJSG01 > CANJSG01. Next base: position 3,344 of record JAYTUE010000067.1, read on the forward strand.
GACAAAACCGCCCGGCGCGGAAACAGCCGCGCACTGCGGGGTGTCATAGGAGATATTTCGCGCCGTTGACAACAAGTTTTTTCGAGCCCGAGAGCCCGCGAACACGACTTTGCCCGGAGCTTTGCCCGCTTCCAGCCACGGGTTGATCCCGCCTGAAAAAGGTGTTCCAATTTGTTTGGGGCGTTCTTAGTTTCGCTCCTAGTTCGGTTCCACGACCACCTTTTTGACCTATGCCACTGACCCATACCCGAGACCTTTTTGCGAAGGCATTGAAGGGCAAATACGCCCTCGGCGCCTTTAACGTAAATAACATGGAGCTCCTCCAGGCCATCATCGAAGCCTGTGAAGAAGAGAAGGCTCCCGTGATGCTTCAGATCTCCAAAGGGGCGCGCGATTACGCGAACCCGGTCTACCTGAAGAAACTCATCGAAGCCGCGGTCAGCCTCAGCACCATCCCCATCGCGGTGCATCTGGACCACGGCGACAGCTTCGAGCTCTGCAAGCAGTGCATCGACGAGGGATTCACCAGTGTGATGATCGACGCCTCGCATGATCCCTTCGAGAAGAACGTGGAAGTCTGCCGCAAGGTCGTGGACTACGCCCACAAGCATAACTGCGTGGTGGAAGGCGAGCTCGGCATGCTGGTCGGTGCCCAGCACGACGATGGCGAAGAAGGTGGCAGTTACTCCAAAGGCGGCGCTTACACCCACCCCGATGAAGCGGTGCAGTTCGTCAAGCAGTCAGGCGTGGACTCCCTCGCCATCGCCATCGGCAACAGCCATGGGGCCTACAAGTTCAAGGGCGAGCAGCACCTGGACCTGGAGCGCCTGAAGGCGATCAAGAAGGCTCTCCTCGAGGCGGGAATGGGCGACTATCCGCTGGTTCTTCACGGCGCTTCCTCGGTTCCCAAGGATCTCACCCAGAAGATCAACAAGTTCGGAGGCGATCTCGGCGAGGAAACCGCCGGCGTGCCGGAAGCGGACATTGAAATCGCCCGGCGTGTGGGCTGCACCAAGGTCAACATCGACACCGACCTGCGGTTGGCGATGACCGCCGCGATCCGCGAAGTCCTCTACACCAAGCCCAAGGAGTTCGACCCGCGCAAATACCTCGGAGTCGCCCGCAAGGCGACCAAGGAACTCGTCCGCCACAAGATCAAGAACGTGCTTTGCAGTGCGGGCCACGCTTTCGATTGATCAAACCCGTTCCGTGTTTTTCCACGAAAGGGCGGCCAGAAGTGGCCGCCCTTTTCTTTGGTGGCGGCAGACAGCGAATCGCGCGCCTAAACCGTGCGTGGCCTCGACAACCCAAAGGGAGATTCTCGACGAAACAAAAATCCCCGAAGCATTGTTGCTTCAGGGATTTGCTTTGAAAAGTGGTGGTAGGACCTGGATTCGAACCAGGGAAGGCGTTAGCCGGCAGATTTACAGTCTGCCCTCGTTGGCCACTTGAGTATCCTACCAACCGGATAAACCGGGCGGGAAATAAACCTTGGCTCCGGGCTCCTTGTCAATCGCCCAGCCTGTCTTTAGCGTCCCGCTCCCATGTTCGAAAGCCTTTCCCAGAAGCTTCAAAACGCCTTCCGCAACCTCCGCGGGCTCGGGACCATTTCCGAGAGCAACATCTCGGATTCGCTCCGTGAGGTCCGGATGGCCCTTCTGGAAGCGGATGTGAACTTCAAGGTCGCCCGCGACTTCATCGAGCGCGTGAAGACCAGGAGCCTAGGGGCCGACGTGATCCAATCCGTCAGTCCCGGGCAGCAGATCGTGAAGGTCATCCACGATGAGCTGGTCGAGCTGCTCGGTGCCCAGAACGCTTCCCTGAACCTTTCCGGCAGCAGGGCCTGCATCATGATGGTCGGCCTTCATGGGTCCGGGAAAACCACCAGCTCGGCCAAGCTCGCCAGGATGTTGCAGAAGGAGGGACGCGCCCCGCTTCTGGTCGCGGCGGACGTCTATCGTCCTGCGGCGATGGACCAGCTGGAGACGCTGGGCCGCCAGCTCGATATCCCGGTGTGCTCGCTGCGGGGTGAAACGGACGTGCTGAAGATCGCCGATGCCGCCTTCAAGATGGCGGCGGATCTCCAGCGGCAGACGCTGATCTTCGACACGGCCGGCCGCCTCCAGATCGATGAGCCGTTGGTCCAGGAACTGGTCCGGCTCAAGGAGAGGATCGAGCCGCAGGAGGTGTTGCTCGTGCTTGATGCCGCCACCGGCCAGGAGGCGGTCAACGTCGCCACCCATTTCGACAAGGCTCTCAGCATCTCGGGAGCGATCCTGACCAAGCTCGATGGAGATGCCCGCGGTGGCGCGGCGCTGAGCTTCAAGAGCGTCACGGGCAAGCCCATCAAGTTCATGGGCCTCGGCGAGAAGCTGGAGGATTTCCAGCCCTTCCACCCGGAACGGATGGCGTCCCGGATCTTGGGAATGGGCGACGTGGTGACGTTGGTCGAAAAGGCTGCGGCGGCCATTAATGAAGACGAGGCGAAGCGGCTCGAGGACAAGATGAGGAAAGGGGAGTTCACCCTGCAGGACTTCCTCGATCAGCTGCGCGGCATGAAGAAGCTCGGTTCTTTGGAGAGCGTCATCGGCCTGTTGCCGGGCGGTGGAGAGGCGTTGAAGCAGATGGACGTCCAGAAGTCGGAAAAAGAGTTCCGCCGGATGGAGGGAATCATCTGCGCCATGACGCCGATCGAAAGGAGGAATCCGCAGATCCTGAACGCCAAGCGGCGCCAGCGCATCGCGCGAGGAAGCGGCGTGGCCGTTTCCGAAGTGAACGGCGTGCTGAACAAGTTTTCCCAGATGCAGCAGATGATGAAGAAATTCGGGAAACTGCAGAAGATGATGGGCAAGATGGGGCGGTGACCGGGCTCTCTATCCCGTCGGCGAAGCTGGGGGTTCGCTTCAGAGCAAAAGAAAAGCGGGTTGGCCGAAGCCAACCCGCTTGGAAACGTTCGAAGACGGCTTACCTGGCGCTGGTCTTTTTCACGAGGCGGTAATGGTCGCCGGCGGCGGTGTTCGGGTCGAGAATGTTGCCATTCAACGAACCGGGGTTGCCGTAACCGGGAGGAGGATTGCCACCGACCGGGGCGCGACCGACACCATCACGACCGCTGAGGGTCTTGGTGCTGGTCTTCCATTTGAAGATCTCCGCATGGCCGTCGGCGAGTGCAATGCCGCAGGCGTTGTTGTGATAGGCACCGGGGAGATCGATGATGACGTTCTGCTGGGCCACATCGACGACGAAATAGCCGTCGTTCATGCTGTTCTCATGCTCGTCGAGGAAGACCCAGGTGTTGGCCGGGCCAGGACGGGTCAGATCGGTCGTGCGGCGATAGGTCAGGAAGCCGGCATTGACGGCGCTCTGGGTCCAGCCGTCGATGGCTTTCTTGTCGCCGATGAGCATGTAGTTCATCGAATTGCTACGGACGCGGGGCACCTTCTTGCCGAAGATGGTGACCGTGGCGGAGTCGGCCGGGCACTTGTAGACCTTGTAGTCCTTCGTATAGGGCCCGATCAGGCCGCCGTAGTTGCCGTTCCTAGTGCTGGGATTGATGAGGCGGCCCCAGTTCGTGTTGTCTTCGTTTTGGTTGTCGAAGTTGAGCCAGCCGCCAGCCCAAGAAGGACTGGATGCGGACTTGCCGGAATTGCCGCCGTCCTTGTTGGGGACGATGACCTGGTTGTTGTCATCGGCATACATGTTCCAGCCCAGCTGGAGCTGGCGGAGGTTCTGCATGCAGCTGATGCCTTGGGCCTTGAGTTTGGCCTTACTGAGGGCCGGCAGGAGCATTCCTGCCAAGATCGCGATGATCGCGATCACGACGAGCAGCTCGATGAGGGTGAACCCTCTTGAGCGTCCGTCCCGGATGTCGGGTTTGGTGTTCATAACGCGCTTGTTGTTGATGTGACGTTGGGGACGCGGGAAGCTACTGACTCCGTTCTCCGGAGGTCAATACTGGGCCTTTGTCCGCTCCTCAACGTGGCGACTTCAGTCGTTCGCCGAGGAGTTTTCATTTGGTTCGGTCGCAACCTAGGCAAGCTTCACACTCCCGTCACTGTGCGTTCTCGGGCACAGCTGGTGCATTGCGGCGCACATCCCGATAATTTTACCGGCCCAAGCCGTGTTCCGCGTAAAAGCCGGCGTTCGCCACGTATTTCTCGGCCCAGTGCCGCAAGCCGGCCCTTTCCGTCGCAGAAAGTTGCCTGACAACCTTGGCCGGCGATCCGAGGACCAGGGAACCGGGGGGCACCTTCATCCCTTGCGTCACGAGGGTTTTGGCCCCGATCAGGCTTTGTTCCCCGATCTCCGCTCCATCGAGAATGACCGCGCCCATTCCAATGAGGCACTCGTCAGCCACCGTGCAGGCGTGGACAATGGCGCCGTGGCCGATGGTGACGTAGCTGCCAACGAGGCACGCATGGTCATCGGCGAGGTGAAGCACGGCGTTGTCCTGCACGTTGCTATGATGGCCCACGACGATGCGGTTGATGTCCGCTCGCAGGACGGCGTTGAACCAGACGCTGGCATGATCGCCCAGCGTGACGTCGCCGATCACGGCGGCGCCACGCGCGATGAAGACTTCCTTGCCGACGGTCGGTTGTCGGAGGAGAAAACGTTCCAGCTGTCCGCGGAGTTCGGTCGGCATCCGTCCGTTGAACCATGCCGACCCGTTCTCTGCCAACTCTCCCGGTGGTCGGTCCGTTGTCTTTTCGGCCGGCCCGTGCCACCGTCCGCTCCATAGCGATGACCGATGTCCCTGAATCTGACCGGCGCCCGGCGCGCAAACGCCGCCTGCCGCGGTCGTTCAAGGACCTGACGCCGGCCAAACACTTCAATCCCAGGACTTTCTTCTACGAAATGGTCTGGAAGGCCTGGCTGACCAAACGCACGGGCCGAACCAAGCGGCCGGTCTTTCCGCCCCTCGCGAAAAGCGAAGTCGCCCTGACCTGGATCGGCCATGCGTCGTTCCTCGTCCAGTTCCCGGACCTCAACGTCCTCATCGACCCCAACTTCGCCAATTGGCTCTTCCTGTTGAAGCGGCTCAAACACGCCGGACTGAGCATCCGCGATCTGCCGCCGATCGATCTCGTCCTGCTGACGCACGCGCACTTCGACCACTTCCACAAGCCGTCGCTGCGCCGCATTCCGTCGCCCAAGATCGGCGTCATGCCCTGGGGGCTCGGCGACCTGGCGCGCGGGCTCGGGTTCAGCCGCATCGTGGAACTGCAATGGTGGGAGAGCTTCAGCCATGGCGATTGGAAGGTGACCTTGGTTCCCTCGAAGCACTGGGGCGCCCGCAAACTCACCGACAAACATCGTGGTTACGGGGGCTTCGTCCTCGAGCACTGCGGCCGCACGGTCTACCACGCCGGCGATTCGGCGTATTTCGACGGCTTCAAGGAAATCGGAGAACGCTGCGCGCCCGAAATCGCCCTGCTGCCGATCGGCGCCTATTATCCCGATTCATTCCGGGTGGTTCACATGGGACCGGACGAAGCCTTGAAAACGTTCCGTGACCTGAAGGCGAAATGGTTCGTCCCAATGCACTACGGCACCTTCAAGCTCAGCTTCGAGGATCTCGCGGAACCACCCCGGTGGCTCCAAGAGCTCGCCCACGCCGAAGGCATGAGCGGGCACATCCGCATCTTGGAAGAGGGAGTGCCTGAAGTGTTCTGAATGACGAAACGAGAAGGCCAAAGTCAGAAATACATCCGATCCCGCCGCGCCTCAGCAAACCTCGCTTGACGCACCCACTTCCGCTCACGAGCCTAGGTCCAAGATGATCGTTGCACGCTTTCGCACTTTGGCCGCAGCCGCTGTGGGATTTACCTTCCTCGCCTCTTCCGCCGTCGCCCATCCGGGCCATGGGGCAGCAGGTATCGTCCACGCGCATGAGGACGGACAGATCGTCTCCAATCTCCTCTGGGCTGGTGGGATGGCCCTTGCCGTCACCGTGCTCGGAGGCGTGGTCCTGGCCATGCGCGGGTTCTTCAACCGTGGGGAGAAGAGGGTTCCCGTGCGCATCAACCGCGACTGATCCTTCCACGACTCCCGTTTTCTACGGCCGGCCCGCGTTGAGCAGCCGGTCGTTTTCATGGGCGCGGGCGGTGAATGACTGGACCGGAAGGACCGAACACATCGTTGCCCCAACCACCCGACTTCCGGCTTTAGTCGTGCGGATTTCCAAACGCATGGTTGCCTTTTGCGGACGCCTGCCATTAAAACCCGGCTCCATCCGATGGGAAAAGCCCTTATCATCGCGGAGAAGCCCTCAGTCGCCTCGGACATCGCCAAGGCCCTGGGAGGCTTCCAGAAGCACGACGACTATTTCGAAAGCGAACAGTTCGTCGTCTCCTCGGCTGTCGGCCACCTGCTGGAGCTCGCGGTGCCCGAGGAGCACGAGATCGTCCGCGGCAAATGGTCCTTCGACAAGCTTCCCCACATCCCGCCGCGCTTCGCCCTGAAGCCGATCGAGAAGTCGGAGAACCGCCTGAAGGTCCTCC
>JAYTUE010000068.1:0-9824 GCA_043744715.1 Verrucomicrobiota bacterium
CCAATTCACGCAGGCGTCGGTGAGGGAGATGCCGTATTTGATCTCGGCGGGATTCTTCGGCACCGGTTGGTTGCCTTCGTGGAGGTAGCTTTCGACCATCGCACCGATCAGCGCCGGGCTGCCGGCTTTGCGCTGGGCGACCACGCTCTGCCAGACTTCCTCCTGCTTGGAATGCTGCTTCAATGAATTGGCGTGGCTACAGTCGACCATCAGGCCGCTCGGGAGGTTGTGCTTCTTCAGCTGAACCGCCGCGTCGGCGATGCTCTCCGGGTCGTAGTTGGTCCGGGCGCGTCCGCCGCGCAGGACGACGTGGCCTAGGGGATTGCCCGTCGTGCGGATGATGCTGGTGATGCCGTCCTGGTCGATGCCGAGAAAACTATGCGGCGTGCGCGCCGAGAGCATCGCGTCGATGGCGGTCTGGAGGCTGCCGTCCGTGCCGTTCTTGAAGCCGACCGGCATGGAAAGCCCGCTGGCCATTTCGCGGTGGGTCTGGCTTTCCGTGGTGCGCGCGCCGATGGCCGCCCAGCTGATCAGGTCGTCGACGTATTGCGGGGAGATCGGGTCGAGGAACTCGGTGGCGGCCGGCAGGCCGAGGGAATTGATGTCCAGCAACACGCGCCGCGCTCGCTTGAGCCCCGTCTGGATGTCGTGCGAACCGTCGATGTGCGGATCGTTGATCAGGCCCTTCCAACCGATGGTCGTGCGGGGCTTCTCGAAGTAGACGCGCATGACGATGAACATCGTCTTCGCCACTTCGTCCCGGATCTTCGCAAGGCGCGTCGCGTATTCGAGTGCGCCGGCGGGATCATGGATGGAGCAGGGGCCGATGACCACGAGCAGGCGGGGATCTTCGCCCCGCAGGATGCGGTTGAGGGTGTCCCGGCTGTCGACGACCGTGCGGTTGCCGGCCTCGGTAAGGGGCAGTTCGGCTTTGACGGTGCGGGGGGTCTGGAGCGGCACGGCTTCACGGACCCGCAAGTTGATGGTCGGCTGCATATCCTGCGTGTTTTGGAGCGCAGAACCTATGGCTTGCCGTCAAGCGGCGTCCAGAGGCGTTTTGGGAAGGCGGGGCGTTGCGGTCTTGTATTCCTCCGCGCGTGGAACGCGGCCGTCGTCGGGCTTGACCAGGATTCGACCAACCTCTGGAATCGGTCCATGAACCGGTCCGCAATCCTCCATCGCCTCAGTCCTGTCATCCTCTCCATCGTCATGGTGAACCTGGCCTCGGGCGGCGACTGGCCGCGCTGGCGCGGACCGGAGAACTCCGGGGCCGTGGCCGACAAGGCGGACTGGATCGAGAAGCTACCCGCGGAGGCCAAGGTTCTTTGGAAAGTTCCCGCAGGCCCGGGATTTTCTTCGCCCGTGGTCGAAGGGGACCATGTGCTCTTCCTCGACAACCAGGACGACAAGGAAACGATCCATCTCTTCAATGCCAAGGACGGGACCCGCAAGTGGCGGGAGACGCTCGACACCACGTTCAAAGACTCGCAGGGACCACGCGGCCCGCGCTGCACCCCGGTGCTGGATGGTCCGCTGCTGTTCGCGCAATCCTCCCAGGGCGAATTCCAATGCCGCCAGGTCGCCGACGGAAAGCTCGTTTGGCGGACCAACTTCTCCGACTTCGGCGCCAAGTTCATCGGCGAGAAGGGAACCGCGCCGGGAGCCGTGAGGCATGGCAACAACGGGTCGCCCCTGGTCGATGGCGGGAAGATCTACGTCCAGGTCGGCGGCACCAACGCCAGCGTCGTCTGTTTCGAGAAGAAGACCGGCAAGGTGGTCTGGGCCTCGGAGAGCGATGTGCCCGGCTACGCCGCGCCCTTCATCGCGACTGTCGCGGGAGTGAGGCAGATCGTGAGTTTCACGGCGGACGGCGTGATCGGCCTCGACGCGGCCGGGGGCAAGCTCCTCTGGCGCTTCCCGGTGAAGACCGCCTTCGCCCGGCACGTCACGACGCCCGTGGTGGTGGGCGACGTCGTCGTCGTGTCCTCGCATCAGGTCGGGTTGATCGGGATCAAAGTGTCCAAGGACGGCCCTTCGTTGAAGGCGGAGGTGGCCTGGATCAACAAGGACGCGGCCATGAACTTCTCCAGCCCCGTGGCCGTGGACGGATACATCGTGGGACTCGGGCCCAAGAAGGACGTCGTCTGCGTCGAGGCTGCCACAGGCAAGCTGGCCTGGTCCCGGACCGGCCTTGTCGCCAGCAGCGCCGACAAGGCCCACGCCGGCTTCATCCGTCTTGGGGGCAACGTGCTCCTGCTCTCCGATAGCGGTGAACTGGTCCTCTTCAAGGCCGATCCCAAGGCTTTGGCCGAGCTTGGGCGCGTCCAGGTCTGCAGCGCGAACTGGTGCAACCCGGCCTACGCCGGCGGCGTGCTCTACCTGCGCGACGGCATCAAGGCCGGGGGCGAGCTTATGGCCGTCGCGCTTGCACCGTGACCTGTTGAGCTGTTAGCCGTGGGGATCGCTGGCGGGTAGTTCTTCGTTGCCTCATCCCGTTCTTCGCAGTGTCGGTAGATCGCAGCCCATGAATCTTGTTCGAATCGCAATGCGCCGGCCGGTCACGGTGATCGTCCTGACGCTGGCCGTCTGCCTTGGTGCCGTCTTCGCCCTGAAGCGGATGCGCCGGGACATCTTCCCGCCCCTGGGAATCCCCACGATCTACGTGGCCCAGCCTTTCGGCGGCATGGATCCGGCGCAGATGGAGGGCTACCTGACCTACCGCTACGAGTATCACTTCCTCTACATCGCCGGCATCGAGCATGTGGAGTCCAAGTCGATCCAGGGAGCTTCGATCATGAAGCTGCAGTTCCATCCCGGCACCGACATGTCGCAGGCGATGTCGGAGACGGTCAGCTATGTGAACCGCTCCCGCGCCTTCATGCCGGCGGGCACTCCGGCGCCGTTCATCATGCGGTTTGATGCCGGCAGCGTGGCCGTGGGCTATCTGGTTTTCTCCACCGACAATCCGGACATCACCCTCGGCCAGATGCAGGACCAGGCGCTGAACCGCGTGCGGCCCGCGTTCGCGACCTTGCCCGGCGTGTCCGCGCCGCCGCCGTTTGGCGGAAGCTCCCGGGGAATCATCGTCAACGTGAACCCCGACCGGATGCGTTCCTACGGACTTTCACCGGACGAGATCGTGCAGGCGCTGGCCAGGGGCAACGTCATCAGCCCGTCGGGCAACATGAACCTCGGGGACAAGTATCCGATGGTCCCCGTGAATTCCATCGTCTCGAACATCAAGGATCTCGAGGGCGTCCCGATCCGGCGTGCCGGCGGCGGCGCCGTCTTCGTCCGCGATGTGGCGACGGTGGAGGATGGGGCGGATGTCACCACCTCCTACGCCTTGGCGAACGGACGCCGCACGGTCTACCTGCCCGTCACCAAACGCAGCGACGCTTCGACCGTCGACGTGGTGGAGCTCGTCAAAAAGAACATCCCCGAGTTCCAGAAGATCCTGCCGGATGGGATCAAGGTCGCCTACGCGTTCGACCAGTCGCCGGTGGTGAAGAGCGCCATCAACGACCTGCTGAAGGAAGGCGGCCTTGGTGCAGTGCTGACGGGCCTGATGGTGCTGTTGTTTCTCCGGGACTGGCGCAGCGCGCTGATCGTCGTGATCAACATCCCGATCTCGCTTCTCGCCGCGGCGTTCGGCCTGTGGATCTCCGGCCAGAACATCCACCTGATGACCCTCGGCGGCCTCGCGTTGTCCGTCGGCATCCTCGTCGACGAAGCGACGGTCGCGTTGGAGAACATCCATGCACGGATGGAGAAGGGGGATGATCTCCGGCGGGCCGCGCTCGGCGGAACGACTGAGACGGCGGTGCCCCGGTTGCTGGCGATGCTGTGCATCCTGGCGGTCTTCGTCCCGGCGTTCTTCATGGTGGGTGCGGCCAAGGCGCTGTTCGTCCCGCTGGCCCTGGCGGTCGGGTTTGCGTTGTTCGCCTCCTTCATCCTGTCGAGCACGCTGGTGCCCATTCTCAGCGTCTGGCTGCTGCGGGGTCGCGGAAACCACACCAAGGCGGAAGGCGCTTTCAGCCGGGTGCAGCGGAGCTACGCGGGGTTCGTCGGAGGCATTGTGAAAGCCCGATGGCTGGTGATCCTGATCTACCTGATCGTCGCCGGCCTGGTGGTCGGAGTAATCGGCAAGCGGCTTGGCACGGACATCTTTCCCTCGACGGATACGGGGCAGTTTGCGCTCCGCTTCCGCGGGCCGAGCGGGACCCAGGTTGCGATCACGGAGAAGGTCGCCAAGAAGATCCTCGCCACCATCGCCCGCGAAGCAGGCGGCGATGAAAACGTGGAAGTCTCCATTGGCCTCGTGGGCGTCCACAATTCCAGTTTCCCCGTGAATCTGGTGCATCTCTGGAACGGTGGACCTGAGGAAGGGTGGTTGGCCGTTCAGCTCAGGCGGGATCGCAGCCGGAAGATCGGCGCGTTCAAGGAGCGGCTCCGGGAAGTGCTTTCCAAGGAACTCCCGGACGTGCGGCTGTCGTTCGAGCCCCAGGACATCGTTTCGCGCGTAATGAGCTTCGGCTCTTCCACGCCGATCGAGGTCGCTGTCAGTGGGCCGAGCATCGCATCGAGCAAGGCCCATGCGGAGAAGCTGGTCGACAGCCTCAGGCGCATCCCGTTCCTCCGCGACGTGCAGATCGCGCAGACGCTGGACTTCCCGACCGTGGGTGTGGACATCAACCGCGAACGCGCCGGCCTGCTCGGTGTGAAGGTGGACGACGTGACGCGTTCGCTCGTTGCGGCCACGACTTCGAGCCGTTTCACGGTCGCAAACTTCTGGGCCGATCCGGCAACCGGCATCAGCTACAACCTGCAGGTGCAGATTCCCGAGTCGCGGACGCAGAGCCTGGAAGATCTCGGCAATGTGCCCGTCGCTTCCGATACGGGGCGGACTGTTCTGCTGCGGAACGTGGCCAACATCACGCCGGGCACCGCCGTGGGCACCTACGAGCGCTACAACATGCTGCGGGTCGTCAGCGTGACGGCCAATCTGCACGAGACCGACCTTGGCTCCGCCATGGTCGCCGTTCGCAGGGCGGTCGCGGAGGCCGGCGCACCGGCGGATGCCCGCGCCAAGATCGATGTCCGGGGCCAGTCTGTCCCGCTTGGCCAATTGGTGGACGGGTTCACCGGCGGCCTCGGAATCGCGGTCGTCGCGATCTTCCTCCTGCTGACGGCCAACTTCCAGTCGGCGCGGCTTGCGCTGGCGGTCATGTCCACCGTTCCAGCCGTGCTCGCGGGTGTGGTCCTGGCGCTCTGGCTGACCGGCAGCACGCTCAATATCCAGTCCGCGATGGGCGCCATCATGGCGGTGGGCGTGGCCGTCGCGAACGCGATCCTGCTTGTGACCTTCGCGCAGCAGGCGTTGGCAAAGTCCGGAAGCGCCGTCGGTGGCGGACCCGTTTCCGCTGCGGTTGAAGGTTCCTCCGGCCGTTTGCGCGCCATCACCATGACGAGTTCCGCGATGATCGCCGGCATGTTGCCGCTGGCCCTGGGACTCGGCGACGGTGGCGATCAAACCGCTCCGCTGGGCCGGGCCGTCGTCGGCGGTTTGCTGGCGGCGACGGTCGCGACGCTGTTTGTCCTGCCGGCGATGTATGTCGCGCTCGCTCCCAAGGCGGGCCATTCGCCGTCGCTTGATCCCGATGATCCGATGGCATCCAAGGCAACGTGACGGGAACCCATTTCATGAAGAATCGATTGTCTCAACGACTCGCCCTGTTGGCCTCGGGGCTGTCTCTGCTCGGAGGAACCGCCAGCCACGCCCTCGCGGCGGACCCGATCGAGGTTCGCGTGGTTCAGGCGGCACGCGCCGATGTCTCCCGGTTTGTCACGCTTCCCGGCAACATCCGGCCGAACCAGCAGGCCACGCTCTACGCCAAGATTCCCGGTTATCTGAAATCCATCACCGTCGACCGGGGCGACAAGGTGGTCGCCGGCCAGGCGCTCGCCGAGATCGAAGCCCCCGAACTCGAGGCAGACCTGTCGCGCTACGCCGCCGATCTCGCGCGGGCCAAAGCCGAAGCGGCCACGGCGAAGATCGAGACCGACCGATTGGCCAAGGCGTCCGCGTCCTCCCCGGACCTCGTGCCGGCCCAGACGCTGGATTCGTCCAAAGGCCGGCTCACGACCGCCGAAGCCGGTGTCATCGCTGCGGAAGCGGGGTTGCAACGGACCCGGACGCTCCTCGGCTACAGCCGCCTACCGGCGCCGTTCGGCGGGGTGGTGACGGCGCGGTTCGTCGATGCGGGCGCGTTCATTCCCGCAGCCACGGCCGGCAGTTCCGCGGGCAACGCGGCCGTGCTGACGTTGATGGATTTCTCAACCGTGCGGGTGCAGGTGGCGGTGCCGGAGAGCGAGGCTTCGTTGGTGAAGGTTGGGCAACCGGTCCGCGTCAGCGTCGATGGGCTTCCGGGCAAGATGTTCAGTGGTGCCGTCAGTCGTCATGGATATGTCCTGGACGAGTCGACGCGGTCGCTCCAGTGCGAAGCCGATTTCCCGAACGCCGACCTGGTCCTTCGTCCCGGGATGTATGTCACGGTCCGGGTCGGAGTTGAGACCCATGCGGGGGTGTGGAGCGTCCCAAGCGCGGCCGTGTTGACGGAGAAGGCGGTGTCCTCCGTGTTCGTCGTGGAAGGTGATAAAGTGAAGAAGACACCCGTCATCATTGGCTTCAATGACGGGGCGAGAACCGAGATCCTCAAGGGCGTGTCCGAGGGGGCATCGATGGCCGTCGCGGTGAAAGGAGTGCTCGCGGACGGAGCATCCATCAAACCGGCGGAGGCGAAGTGAAAATGTTTCCCAGCACCAAAGCAGGATTGCTCGCGTGCCTCGGAGCCGTGTTCTCCATCGGGTTCACGGCGGTTGCGTCCGACTTCGTCGAGAGGCCGATCCGCGTCGATCTCGCGACCACGTTGCGGCTGGCCGGGGCCGACAATCTGGACATCCGTCTCGCGCGGGAAAAAATGACCGAAGCGAAAGCCGCCGATGAGGCTGCGACCTGGCAGTTCTTTCCTTGGCTTTCACCGGGGATTTCCTACCGCGCCCACGACAACCGCATCCAGAACGTCGAAGGGCGGATGATCGACGTGTATCGCGACAGCACGAGTTTCGGGCCGTCGTTGATGCTCCAATTGGACATCGGCGAATCCATCTACCGCAAGCTGGCGGCGAGCCGGTTGTTGAGCGCGGCCGCTCATGGGGCCGAGGTGAGACTGCAGGAGACGCTTTCATCGGCAGTCGCGGCCTACTTCGACTGTGCCGAAGCGCAGGCGGGCGTCGCGTTGGCGCGGGAAAACGTCACGCTGTCCGAAGAGTATTCCCGTCAGCTTGAGAAAGCCGGTGAAGCCGGGCTCGCCTTCCGGGGAGACGTGCTGCGGGTCAGGTCGCAGATGGAACGGCAACGGGCCGACTTCGCCGCCGCTGTGGAAAAGCAGTCCCTCGCTTCGACCCGCTTGGGACAGGTCTTGCGGATCAATCCCCGGATCCAGTTGCTCGCCGAGGAGAAGGAACTCACCCCGATTGTGCTTGTCCAAACCAACGCTCCGCTCGGTGAACTCATCCAGAAGGCGCTTGGTCGGCGTCCTGAGATCTTCGAATCGCAGGCAAATGTGGAAGCGGCTAGCGAGGCCCGGAAAGGCGCGCGCTACGGTCCGTTCTACCCGTCGCTCGGAGCGCAGGTGTTTGTCGGTGGATTGGAAGGTGGCAACCAGGTTTCCCATACAGGTGCGGCGGAATCCCAAGACTACCAAGTCACGCTGTCGTGGAGAATCGGGCCCGGAGGAATCTTCGACCGGAGCCGCACACGGTTGGCGGAATCCCGGCTCCGCTCAGCCGAGTTGGTGTCGTCCAGGGCCCAGGAGGAAATCTCGCGACAGGTGGCCGATGCGCTTGCGACTTCGGTTGCCGCGGGTGAGAAGCTCGCGCGGCTGACGTCGGCGATGGCCGCCGCCGACGAGGCGTTTCGGCTGGCCCGGAGCCGCCGCGAATTCGGCATCGGGGTCGTGGCCGAAACGATCCTGGCTGAACAGGAGTTTACCCGGCTTCGACTGGATCAGGTGAACGCCATCAGCCGCCACAACAAGGCGCAGTATCAGCTGCTGAGGGTAACGGGGGATCTCGGAGTGTCCGCGGGCTCGGAACCGCGGAAACCTTGACCATCGCGTTGGCGTTGATCGTGGAAAAACAAAAAGGCCCGCGTCGATGCGACGCGGGCCCTGTGCTTTGAAAGGGTCGTTCAGACGAGCTGGGTCTTGCCGGGAACGGCAAGCTGGTAGAGGCCGGAGTCCATGGGACGGACGATCGGCTCGGCATCCCACGCGAGCACCTTGGGCATCGTGTCGGTCTGGGAATTGAGGGCGTCTTCCCAGGAGATTTCCTTGCCGGTGTAGGTGGACATGCGGCCGAGGATCGCGGTGAGCGAGCTCTTGGCCCCGTTGTCGGCCTCGCTGTAAGGGGTGTTGCTCTTGATGGCGGCGAAGAGGTCGTCGTGTTCCTGCTGGTAGGGATCCTTGGCCCGGCCCTGGAAGCGCCAGGCGTTGTCTCCGGTGATCACGTTGCGCTCTAGGTCGGCTCGGCCCTTGGTGCCGATGGCGTGGTGGCTGACGTCGTTCCAGCAGCCGAGCTGGTGGCGGCACTGGCTGAAGCAGACGGAGCCGTCGGCGTAGGTGAACTCGACGACATGGTGGTCGAAGATCTCGCCGTAGTCGGGGCCCTTGCGGGTTTCGCAGCCGCCGTTGCCGCGGGCCTTGACGGGGTAGCCGTTCTTGACCCAGTTGATCATGTCGAGGTTGTGGATGTGCTGCTCGACGATGTGGTCTCCGCAGAGCCACACGAAGTAATACCAGTTGCGCATCTGGTATTCCATTTCGGTCAGCCTGCGGCCGGCCGTCTTCTCGAGCTGGGCGCGGGTCCGGACCCACGGGGTGTTGCCGTTCCAGTAGGCGCGGGTGGCGACGACATCGCCGATCTGGCCGTCATGGATGCGTTTCATGGCCTCGATGTGGCCGGCATGGTGATGCCGCTGGAGACCGACGCCGACCTTGAGGTTCTTTTTCTTGGCCTCCTCGGCGGCGGCGAGGAACCGGCGGACGCCGGGGCCGTCCACGGCCACGGGCTTCTCGGTGAAAATGTGTTTGCCCTGTTTCACGGCCTCCTCGAACTGCATGGGGCGGAAACCGGGGGGCGTGGCGAGGATGACGACGTCGGCGGTGGAGATGGCCTGTTTGTAGGCGTCGAACCCGACGAACTTGTGGTCTTCGGCCACGTCGACGGCGGCACCGTGCATCTTCTTGAGGTCGTTCAACGCGCCGTTCATGCGGTCGGGAAACACATCGGCGACGGCGACGAGCTTTGTCTTCATGGAGACGTTGCTCAGGGCCTGGCTGGCCGCGCCGGTGCCGCGTCCGCCGCAGCCGACGAGGGCGATCCTCAGGACATCGGAGCCCTGGGCGTGGGCGAAGCGTTCGACGGAAAGTCCGCCGACAAGCGCGCCGGCGGCGAGTGCGCCCGATGTCTTCAGGAAGCCCCGGCGATTGAGGGGAGATTCGTGGGAGGGTGTGTTCATGTTTGATCGAGTGTGCTGGATTGGCCCGGTTCGACGCACGGCCGCCCAAGGTATTCGCCTAAGGGGCATGACATTTCCGGGAACAGATTGTGATTAACCGCCCCGAAGCAGGAATGTCCAACCTGAAACCCGGATCGCTGTTGCCGAAGAGCCCGTCTGAGAATTCCGACGCGGCGCCGTGTGAGGGCACACGGCCTACAACAAACCGAAGGTTTGCCGTCTTCCCTGTAGGCCCGGTCCCCTG
>JAYTUE010000069.1:0-9798 GCA_043744715.1 Verrucomicrobiota bacterium
CGAGAAGCCGATCAAAAAGAACAGCCACCTCGTCATCTTCCGCGGCAACCTCGCCCCCGAAGGCGCGGTCGGAAAAATTTCCGGCAAGGAAGGATTGCAATTCACCGGAACAGCGCGCGTGTTCAACTCCGAAGAATCCGCGTTGAAAGCAATCCTCGATGGCACAATCAAAAAAGGCGACGTGGTGGTGGTTCGATTTGAAGGGCCGCGCGGCGGGCCGGGAATGCGCGAGATGCTCTCCCCGACCTCGGCCATCATGGGCAAAGGCTTGGGCAAAGACGTGGCGCTGATCACCGATGGCCGGTTTTCCGGCGGCAGTCATGGCTTTGTGGTGGGCCACATCACGCCCGAAGCCTACGTCGGCGGCCCCCTCGCCCTCGTGAAGAACGGCGACAACATCGTGATCGACGCCGAGAAGCGCGAACTCACCGTCCAGGTCAGTGCGGGCGAATTGAAGCAGCGCCAGAAGGCGTGGAAACCCATCAAGCCCCGCTACACCTCCGGCGTGCTCGCCAAGTATGCCCACCTCGTCAACACCGCCTCCGAAGGCGCGGTAACGGACGCGGGTCTGAAGCTCTGAACTGAAGGTGGCGGCAGTCGCGCTGCGACTGCCGGCCGGACAGTGGATCCATCCAAAGAAAGAGCCGGTTCCCTTGGGAACCGGCTCTTTGCTTAAGGAAACAGAGGAAGCCCCGGCGCCGATCAGGCGCCGTATTTGTCGAACATCTTGGCGTTGGCCTGCATCAGGCGGATCAGATACTTGGCCTCGAAGACTCCGAGGCTGCCCATGTTCGCGCCGGTCTCGGTGAACCGCTCCAGCTTGTCGGAGCCGCTGTAGGCCGAGTGCAGCAGCACGGGCTGGGGATGCCACGAGTGGCCCTTCATGGCGCACGGGGTGGAATGGTCGCCGGTGATGGCGAGCACGTCTGGCTTCTTGCCGAGGAGGATAGGCAGGGCGGCGTCGAAGTCCTCGATGGCCTTCGTCTTCGCCTCGAAGTTCCCGTCTTCGCCGGCCTTGTCGGTGTATTTGTAGTGGATGAAGAAGAAGTCGTAGTTGTCGTATTCGGCGACGTAGCGCTCGAACTGCTCGGCGATGGTCTGGGGGCCTTCGATCTTCACCATGCCGACGAGCTGCGAGAGGCCCTTATACATCGGATAGACGGCGATGGCGGCGGGCTTCATCAGATAACGCTCCTCGAAAGTCGGGATGTCGGGCTGGTGGGCCGCGCCGCGCATGAGGAAGCCGTTCGCGGGCTTTTCCTTCGCCAGCAGAGGCAGCGCGGCCTTGTAGAAGTCGGCGATGAGCTTCGCGACCTTCTTCTGCCCGGCGTTCTTCGCATCGACCGGTTTGGCGGCGGCGATGGGCAGGCCTTCGCGATTCGGATCGGTGTCGGTCACGGGGCCTTCGAGGCCGGCTCCCCGGAAGATGACGACGAAGCGGTGCTCCTTGCCGGGCACGACCATGACCTGCGTGGTGCCGACCTTCTTGATCTTCGAGGAAAGAATCTTGCAGAGGCGCTCGCAGACTTCCGTGGCGATGCGGCCGGCGCGGCGGTCGGTGACGATGCCTTTCGCGTCCAGCGTGCAGAAGTTGGCCCGGGCGGCGACATCGCCGGCCTTCAGCTCGAGACCGAGGCCGAGGGTCTCGATCACGCCACGTCCGACTTCAAATTCAATCGGGTCGTAGCCGAAGAGCGCGAGGTGGCCGGGGCCGGAGCCGGGCGTGATGCCGGGAGCCACGGGAATCATGCGGCCCTGGGCCACGCCCGAGGCGACGAGCTGGTCGAGGTTCGGGGTCTTGGCGGCTTCGAGCGGGGTGAGTTCGCCCTGGGACATCGTGGCGATGTCGCCGAGGCCGTCCAGGACGATGAGGGCCATTTTCGCGCCCGTCTTGATGGTCAACTTGGAGTAGAGGGAATCCAGACTCATAAATTCAGCGTTGATTGGGAACCGCTGCGTCACCCGCGTTTCGCGGCAGCCGAAGCGGACTTGGTATCGTTCGCGTTGGCGGCGAACGGAGTCAATGGCGCTTTGAATGACGAAGGTGAGGACGAATTCCGAACAACCGCTTCGCCCGCGCATTTTGGGATTTGGCCCCCGGGGTTACTCGTTCGGCCGGCGGCGGGCGCTCGGGACAACAGACTTGCGCGGCCGGGGTCTTTGGCTTTTTCTCGCCCCCGCGCGAAACCGACCCAGCCCAGCACTTTTATGCCCCAATACTTCCCGAAAATCTCCCCCATCCAGTTTGAAGGCGCGGACTCCAAGAATCCGCTCGCGTTCAAGCACTACAACGCCGCCGAACTCGTCGAGGGCAAGTCCATGCAGGAGCACATGCGCTTCGCCGTGGTCTACTGGCACACCATGCGCGGCAGCGGCGGCGACATGTTCGGCTGGGGCACGGCGCAGCGTCCGTGGAACACCGGCGAAGGCACGGTCAAGGACGCGATCAAACGCGCCCACGCCATGTTCGAGTTCACCAGCAAGATCGGCGCGCCCTTCTACTGCTGGCATGACCGAGACGTCGCCCCGCACGGCAAGACCCTCGCCGAGTCGAACAAGAACTTCGACGCCGTGGCCGCCGAGCTGAAGAAGCTCCAGAAGGACACCGGCATCAAGCTGCTCTGGGGCACCGCCCAGAACTTCGTCCACCCGCGCTACATGCACGGCGCGGCCACGAGCTGCAACGCGGACGTATTCTGCTACGCCGCCGCGCAGGTGAAGAAGGCCATGGAGTGGACCAAGGAACTCGACGGCGCGGGCTACGTCTTCTGGGGCGGCCGCGAAGGCTACTCCACGCTGCTCAACACCGACATGAAGCGCGAGATGGACCACCTCGGCCGCTTCATGCACATGGCCGTGGACTACAAGAAGAAGATCGGCTTCAAGGGCCCGTTCTTCATCGAGCCCAAGCCGAAGGAGCCCACCAAGCACCAATACGACTCCGACGCCGCCGCGTGCCTGAACTTCCTCCGCGAATACGGCCTGCTGGAACACTTCCAGTTGAACCTCGAAGTGAACCACGCCTGGCTCGCCGGCAAGAGCATGGAGCACGAGATGGAAGTCGCCGGCGCCGCCGGCGCGCTCGGGTCCATCGACGCCAACATGGGCGACTACTTCCTCGGCTGGGACACCGACCAGTTCCCGACTGATCTCTACCTCACCACGCAGACCATGCTCCGCGTGTTGAAGTATGGCGGCCTCACCCACGGTGGCGTGAACTTCGACGCCAAGGTCCGCCGCGAAAGCTTCGAGCTGGACGACCTCTTCCTCGCCCACATCGCCGGCATGGACGCCTTCGCGCGCGGCTTGAAGGCCGCCGCCGCCATCCGCAAGGACGGCCGCATCGGTGCCTTCGTGAAGAACCGCTACGCCACCTGGGACATCGGCATCGGCGCGAAGATCGAGTCCGGCAAGGCCAGCTTCGCCGACTGCGAGAAGCACGCCCTGAATATCGGCGAAGTCTCCGGCCTCCAGTCCGGCCGCCAGGAGATGCTCGAATCGATCATCAACGAGTTCATCTGACCGGCTGGCTCTCCCGTTGGTTTCAAGACACAGGCCGCCCAGGTTGGGCGGCCTGTTCTGCTTTCATAACCGGCTCCGTCCGGAGGTGGGGGGCTGTTTGTCCGGTTCCTGTGCAAGACGCTTCAATCGGGAATCCGTTCTGCCGATCCCTAGGATGGTGAAATCCGGTCGGTCCGGATGGAGCCGTTTGATGCCGTCCCGAACCGAAAAACTGACTGAAACGCACGCTCCCGCTCCGGAGGGGCTCCAGCTGTTCTCGCGGATTTCCACGGCGGCGGCGGCGCTGAACGCGTCGCGGGAACGCATCCTTGCCGTTGTCCGCGACCAGGTCCGTGTGCCGCTGGAGGAGATCATCCGCTGCGCGGGCGACATCGCGCAGCCGGGCGCATCCGGCCCCTCTCCCGACAGCATCGACCGGATCCGCGATGCGGCGCACCACCTCCTTCTGATCCTCGACACCACGGCGGCCACGCCCGGCGCGTTGGCCGGAAGCACGGGCAAGCTCTCCTCGACGCAGAAGGTGGCAAACGCCGCCGCCTCCCCGATCAAGGGTTCCCTCCTGATCGTGGACGACAACGAACTGGGCACCGAAATCCTGGCGCAGCTCCTCACGGCCCAGGGCTATGTCGTCCAGATCAGCAGCTCCGGTGAAACCGCCTTTGTCGCGCTCCAGAAGGGAGGGATCGACGTCGTCCTGCTGGATTTCAACCTGCCAGGCATGAACGGGCTCGAGGTCCTCGGGCGCATGAAGTCGGACGAGATCCTCCGCGACCTCCCCGTGGTGATGCTTTCCGGCGAGGAGCAGAACGACCGGGTGATCGCCGCGATCGAGCTCGGGGCCGAGGACTTCCTGCCGAAGCCCTTCAACCCCGTCCTGCTCCGTGCCCGCATCGACTCGTCGCTGGAGAAAAAGCGTTTCCGCGACCACGACCGCGCGATGATGCAGGATCTGCAGCTTGAGCAGGCCAAGGCGGAGGCGCTCCTTCTCAACGTCCTGCCCAAGCCCGTGGCAGACCGCCTCAAGCAGGGCCACACCAGCATCGTCGACTCCTTCCCGGCGGTGACCGTCCTCTTCGCGGACCTGGTCGAGTTCACCGCCGAATCCGCGCGCAGCACGCCGGCGGAGATCGTGCGCTGGTTGAACATGATCTTCTCCGAGTTCGACCGGCTCGTGGAGCTCTACGGACTGGAGAAGATCAAGACCATCGGCGATTCCTACATGGCGGTGGGCGGGCTGCCCATTCCGCGGCCGGACCACGCCGAAGCCTGCGCCCACATGGCGCTGGAGATGCAGGCCTCGATCACGCGGCTCAACCGCGAGAACGACACCAACTGGCGGCTTCGCATCGGCATGCACAGCGGCCCGGTGATCGCGGGCATCATCGGGACAAAGAAGTTCATCTACGATCTCTGGGGCGACACCGTGAACACGGCCAGCCGCATGGAATCCCACGGAACCCCCGAGAAGATCCAGGTGTCTGAAGCCACGTATTTCCTGCTCAAGGGGAAGTTCAACCTGGCCCGGCGCGGGCTCATCGAGGTCAAGGGCAAGGGCTCCATGACCACGTATCTGTTGCAACCGCGCTGATCCGCTGTTCCGCTGGCGGCAGCAATGGCCGATCCGAAACCTCCCGCCCGTCTCCGTCTCCGTGTCACCGCCCGCGCCGAAACGATCCTCCGTTCCGGACATCCCTGGCTCTACTCGGACAGCATCCGGGAACAGAACCGCCCCGGAACGGCGGGCGAACTCGCCGTCGTCTTCGACCGGGAGGACAAGTTCCTGGCCGTGGGCTTGTTCGAGCCCGAATCGCCCATCCGCTTCCGCTGCCTCCATGTCGGCAAACCCGCGAACGTCGACACGGTGTGGTGGCGCCGGCGTCTTCAGGAGACCATCGCCCGCCGCGCTGGCCTGTTCGGTCCGGAGACGACCGGCTACCGGCTCATCCATGGCGAGAGCGACGGCTGGCCCGCCCTCGTGATGGACCGCTATGCGGATGTCCTCGTGCTCAAGCTCTACAGCCCGGTCTGGATTCCCCACTTCGGCCTTCTCAAGGAACTCCTCGCCGAAGCCTTCCCCGGACTCGGCCTCGTGCTTCGCCTGAGCCGGAACATGGAACTGGCGGCGCGCACTTCCGGGGTCCCCGATCTCGTCGACGGAGCGGTGCTCTTCGGTGCGCTCGACGGTAGGCCGGGCATCCCTGCCCGGCCAGTGGGTGCTTCTTCTGTTCCTTCCCGGACGAGCACCTCCTTGCCGTGCGAGGACGCGGCGGCGGCTCGGCGGGAGCCTTCGCCCTACCCGGGCCGCGTCCAGTTCCTTGAGAACGGCCTGTGGTTCTGGGCCGATGTGCTCAAGGGCCAGAAGACCGGATTCTTCCTCGACCAGCGCGACAACCGCCGGGAAGTGGAGTCGCTCGCCCGGGCCCGCAGCGTGCTCAACGCCTTCAGCTTCTCCGGCGGCTTCAGCCTCTACGCCGCGCGCGGTGGCGCCAGTTCCGTCGTCAGCCTCGACATCAGCGAACACGCGCTGCGCGAGGCGAAGGACAACTTCCAGCTCAACGCCGCCGATCCGGCCATCGCCTCCGTGCCCCACGAGACCATCCAGGCCGATGTCTTCGAGTGGTTCCGCGAACCGCACAAACGGCGCTTCGGCCTAGTCATCGTCGATCCGCCGTCGCTGGCGAAGCGCGAGATCGAACGCCAGAAAGCCATCGGGGCCTACCGCCAGCTGAACATCGCGGCCATCCAGCATCTGGAACCCGACGGCATCCTCCTGGCGGCGTCCTGTTCAGCCCATGTTTCCTCGGAGGAATTCTTCGGAGCCGTGCGAGAAGCGGGACGGATGAGCGGACGGCGGTTCAAGGAGCTGAAGACGGCGGGACATCCTCCCGACCACCGGGCGACCTTCCCCGAGGCCGCCTACTTGAAAGCCATCTACCTGCGCTTCGACGGAGCCAACGACCCTATTGCGCCCGTCCGAATTTCCGTTCCAGCTCGCGGAAGTTCATCTCGATGAGCGTGGGCCGGCCGTGCGGACAGGTGTAGGGCATCTCGCAACGCCGCAGTTCGCTGACCAGGTTCTCCAGCTCGGGGCCCGAGAGCGGGTCGTTCGCCTTCACGCTGTGGCGGCAGACGGTCTTGGCCACGACATGTTCGCCGAGGCGCAGGCTGTTGACCTTGTCGCCGGCGGCCTTCAGTTCGTCCACCAGCTCCACCACGAAGCGACGCGGGTCGCTGGCCTTTACGAAGGGCGGCAGCGCATCCAGCAGGAAGGTGCGTTCGCCGAACTCGCTGAGCCCGACGCCGAGCCGCGTGAGCACACCTAGATTCTCGCGGAGGAACTGCGCGTCGCGCACGCCCAGCTCGATGGTTTCCGGCAGCAGCAGCCGTTGCGACGCGGCAGATCCGGCCTCCTCCAAACGGCGCATCATCTGTTCGAAGAGGATGCGTTCATGGGCCGCGTGCTGGTCGAGCAGCACAAGTCCCCGGTCCGATTCAAGAACGACGTAGAGCCGTCCGACCACGCCGACGACGCGCAGCGGGACGTGGAGGAGAGGGGCGGGGGAGGAAGGTTCGGATGCCGGATGCCGGATGCCGGATGCTGGAGGGGCGCTCACGACGGCGGGAGGTTTCGGGAATCCGGAATCCGGAATCTGGAATCCGGCATCGTCCTTCGGCGTCTTCGAAAACAGCGGCTCGGCTTGGACGGCGAGCGGCGGTTGGGTTGGCGATGAAAGCGGAAGCTGCGTCGCAACCGGTGCGGGCGTGAAACGCGAAGAGTGATCCGTGGCGGGGATGCCAAACGTGACCGGCGTAATCCTTTCCGGCATCCGATATCCGGCATCCGGCATCGCCACCGCCTGATTCCCATGGAACGCCAGTAACGTCTGCCGGACGGCCTCGGCCACGTTGCGACGGACGCCGCGTTCGTCGTGGAACTTCACCTCGCGCTTGGCGGGATGGATGTTCACGTCGACCAGGGCCGGATCGATTTCCAGGAACAGGCAGCCGACCGGATAACGGGCCTTCATCAGCGCGGTGTGGTAGCCCTCGACCAGTGCCAGATTCAAACCGCGATGCTCGATGGGACGGCGATTGACGAAGAGGTGCTGGTCCTCGCGGGTGGAACGTGAAACGCCCGGCGCACCGATGAGGCCGCGAATCCGCAGCGTGATCCGCGACGGGTGATCGGCGGGGTGCGGTTCCATCTCGGGATCGCGGACCGCGCCCAGCTCGCCGGTGAAATCCACTTCGAGCAAACGGGTCTCGGCCGGAAGCAGGGTGCGCCAGCGTTCGCGGAGCGCCTTGGTGAAATCCGCCTCCCCTTCACTGCGCACCGCGGGCAATTGCCACACCGTCCGGCCGTCGCGGATAAAGGTGAAGCCGGTGCCCGGATGCGCCAACGCGGCCAGGGTCAGGTAGTGCTGGATGTGCGCCGCCTCCGTCTCGTCGGTGCGGAGGAATTTCCGCCGGGCCGGCACGTTGAAGAATAGCTGGCGGACTTCGATGGTGGTTCCGGGCGCGGAACCGGCCGCCTTCACCTCGGTGATCTTGCCGCCGGTGATCAGCACCTGCGTGCCTTCCGGTGAATCGGTGTCGCGCTCCCGCGTGGTCAGGCTGAACCGGCTGACGCTGGCGATGCTGGGGATGGCTTCTCCGCGGAAGCCCATCGTGGCGATGTGCGCCAGGTCCGCGGCGCTGCGGATCTTGCTCGTGGCGTGGCGCTCCAGGCAGAGCAGCGCGTCGTCGCGGTTCATGCCTGTGCCGTCGTCGGTGATGCGGATGAGGCTGCGCCCGCCGACGGCGATCTCGACCGTGATGCGGGACGCGCCGGCGTCGATGGAGTTCTCGACGAGTTCCTTCACCACGCTGGCCGGCCGCTCCACCACCTCGCCGGCGGCGATCTGGTTGGCGACTTGTTCCGGAAGGAGGCGGATGCGGTTCATGCCACGCCTGGGTCAGTGGTGCACCGGCAGCGAGACCACGAAGATCGCCCCGTGGCCTTCCTCGCGCCGGGTCGCGATCCGGCCGCCATGGGCCTCGACGATGCGGCGGCAGATGGAGAGGCCGAGCCCGGTGCCGGCGATCTTTCCGTGGGTCACGAAGGGCTGGAAGATGGTGCCCGCGACATCCTCCGGAATCCCCGGACCCGTGTCCTCGACCTCCGTGACCAGCTCGGTAGCGGTCAGGCGGAAACGCAGCCGGATGCTTCCGCCATCGGGCATGGCGTCGCGGGCGTTGGTGAAGAGGTTCTGGAACACGCGTTCCAGCCGGTCGGCGTCGCCCGCGAGGAATGTCTGGGGCGGCCTGTTCTCCAGCACGATCTCGACCTTGCGTTCGGCCAGCGCGGCCTTCGCCTCGTCGACCACCCGGAGGATGAACTCGGCAAACTGGACCGGCTTGGGATCGACCTTTGCCTCCTCGCCACGGGAAAACTCCAGCAGCTCGGTGATCAATCCGTCGACGCGGTGGGCCTGGCGGACGATGCGGTCCCGCCAGGTGGCGCGCATTTCCGGCCCCGCCGCCGGATCGGTCGAAAGCTCGGCGGCCAGCTCGATCGTCTGCAGCGGCGCGCGGATGTCGTGGACGATCGAGCCGGTGAAACGCCCGACAAGCGCGAGGCGTTCGGCCCGGAGGATCTGCTCGACGTGCTGCCGGCTGAAGTCGCGGAAACGGTTGGCGATCTGGCGCAGCACGCCCACGGCGACACGCGGATGCTCCTCGAAAAGCCGCATCAGGCCTTCGCGGGGGATGAACATCGCGCTCACGTCGCTCTCGGCCAGGACGGTCGCGGAGCGGGGCAGGTTGTCCAGCACGGCCATCTCGCCGAAGAGCTCGCCCGGGCCGAGATGGTAGAGCTCGTGGAGATCCTCGGCCACGGGCTCGAAGCAAATGCGCACCGTCCCCTGTTCGATCAGGAAGATGCCGTCGCCCGGCATGCCCTGGCGGCAGATGGCGGAACCGGCCTGGTAGGAACAGGGCTTCGCCGCCTTTCGCATGGCGGCTAGATCCTCATCTGTAAGGCCGGACAAAAAACGCCCGCGCTCGGAATGACTCATGAGGTGGCAAGGCTACACAGACCTGGCGATCCGTGCAAAGTCCGCCGGCGGAAACGCGCGGTTGGATACACCGGCGTCCCTCCTTCGAGAGGACCGGCCGCGCCGATGCCGGGATGGATTCGAGGGCGTTGACCATGGTCGCCAGCGAGCAGTTCGCGGGGACGACCGAAGTCCCGGGGCGAAGCAGGATGTGCGACGCGTGGCAGCCGTCCAGGCCCGC
>JAYTUE010000070.1:0-34121 GCA_043744715.1 Verrucomicrobiota bacterium
CGGCTCGCCGCCGTTCCTTCGCACTCATCGTCAATCTCTCCGTCATGCCGACGGTGGCTACCGCCACCGCCGCCAAAAGGGGACATTTTCAAAGAGTCCAAAAGGGGACATTTTCAAAGAGTCGAGACACTTCGAACACTTGGCGAACGGATAAACGGAATAGAAAGTTTCGTGAATTGGTATCTCGAGTTCTGGTATTCGGACTTCACTGAAATCTCCAGCGAGATCCAGTCTTGGAATACGAATCGGTAAGGGTTCATCTGTTCTGATTCTCCTAAAGGCCAGCCGCTCCGCTACCGCAAGCTCCCCAAGGGCTACGTCGTCTACAGCGTCGACCGCGACCTGTCCGACGACGGCGGTAAGGAAACTCCTGCCGATCCGAAACTGGAAGAACGCTACGACCTCACCTTCACCGTCGAACGGTCCGAGTGATTCCCCGGAGCGCTGCTTTCCAGGCAGCAGCGGTTGGGAACGAAAGACGGATGGACATCGTGGAAGACTCGGCGCCGCTGCGGCCCGGAGGGCCGTGCTCCGTCCGCCAAGTCGGACACGCCGGGCAGTAGGTCACTCTTCGTAGGCCGGGCGTCCGCGCCCGGCCAGTATCGACTGCAAACAACGGGCGTTCAGGCGGCCCCGTCTCCACGGCAGAATACGTTGGCCCGATAACTTGCCGCTCCCTTCGATGTTCAAGGTTGGATGTGGGTGTTTGATGTTTCCTATTCCAAAGCACCCACTGGCCGGGCGCGGACGCCCGGCCTACGGCTGAGGTGGGGCGAAGGCTCCCGCCGAGCCGCCGCTGGGTTTCCGATCAATGGTTCAACTCCAGCGGCAACTCCTCCCGTGTTCCAGTTCTCCACGGACTTCCCGCGAGCTACCGGCTTGGTATTCGCACGCTCGAGGCGGCTCGGCAGGAGCCTTCACCCTACCGCCTTCGTGTTCTTCGTGGACAACCCCGTTCCCCATCGGTGTCAAAACTCCGGATTGGCAATCGGCCTTGCCTTGGTCGAATCTCATGCGCCAGTTGAATTCGCAGCACGATGCCGCACCGCCTCGAACATCCTGATCCGTTCCTTCTGCACGCCGCCGCCGGCTGGATGGGACTCCGTGATTTCACGTCGGCCTCGGCGGAGCTGGATTCCATCCGGCCCCAATCCCAGGACCATCCGGCGGTGCTGGAACTGCGCTTCGCCATCGCGGCGCACCAGAAGGCCTTCGCCGACTGCGAACGCTGGGGCCGTCATCATGCGCAGGTCCACCCGGCCGACCCACAGGGCTGGATCAACCTGGCCAACGCCCTCTTCTGGCAGGCGCGCTACGATGAAGCCCATGCCAACGCCACGGCCGTGCTGGAGAAGTTCCCCGACCAATGGCCGCTCCGCTACAACCTCGCCTGCTACTGCGTGAAGTTGAACGACCTCGACCAGGCTAAACGCTGGTTCAACGAGTCCGCCAAGCTGGCCGAGGGCAAGGAACTGCGGAAGCTGGCCTTGAACGATCCCGACATGCAGGAGCTGTGGGATTGGGTGAAGAAGCATTCCGCCCTTTCGGACAAGCCTTCGACGGCTTGATCCGCGTGCGGCTTCGGGAACCAGAAATCCCCTTTGACTGAAAACCGGCCTCCGCTAGGCTGCCGCGCCTGTTTTCAGGCACCCTTATGGCCAAGCTGACCGTCAAAGACATTTCGTTCCAAGGTCTCCGCACCTTCGTCCGCGTGGACTACAACGTCCCGATGGAGGAGAAGGACGGCCAGATGGTCATCAACGACCAGACCCGCATCCAGGAAACGCTGCCCACTCTCCGCCTCCTGATCGAAAAGGGCGCCAAGATCATCCTCGCCGCCCACCTCGGCCGCCCCAAGGGCCAGCGCGATGCGTCGATGTCCCTCAAGCCGGTCGCCGCCAAACTTTCCGCGCTCCTCGGCAAACCCGTCGCCTTCGTCGATGACTGCATCGGCGAGAAGGTCGAGGCCGCCGTCGCCCAGCTCAACGCCGGCGACATTTTGTTGCTGGAGAACGTCCGCTACCACAACGAGGAGGAGGCCAACGATCCCGCCTTCGCCGAGAAGCTGGCCAAGGTCGCCGACGTCTATGTGAACGACGCGTTCGGCGCGGCACACCGTGCACATGCCTCGACCGAGGGAGTGCCCCGCATCGTCGTCAAACGCGGCGGCAAGGCCGTGGCCGGTCTTTTGATGGAGCGCGAACTCAAATTCCTCGGCGACGAGTTGGATAATCCGGTCCGCCCGTTCGTCGTCATCCTCGGCGGTGCCAAGGTTTCCGATAAGATCAAGGTCATCGACACCCTGTTGAACAAGGCAGACACCATCCTGATCGGCGGCGCGATGGCCTACACCTTCCGCCTCGCGGCCGGGGGCAAGGTCGGAAAGTCGCTCGTCGAGCCCGACAAGACGGACGTCGCCACCTCTGCGGTCAACAAGGCCAAGGCCAAGGGCGTGCAGTTCCTCCTGCCCAGCGACAACATCACCGCCACGCCGGTCAAGACCGACAAGCTGAACAAGAAGGGCAAACCCATCTTCGACCTTCAGAATCCCCGCGTGAACACGGGCGACATTCCCGACGCTGAGGAAGGCCTCGACATCGGGCCGGTTACGTCGAAGGCGTTCTGCGATGTCATCGCGTCCGCCAAGACGGTTCTCTGGAACGGCCCGATGGGCATGTTCGAGGACAAACGTTTTGCCGAAGGCACCAACGCCGTGGCCAAGGCCGTGGTCGAAGCCACGCAGAAGAACGGGGCCAAGACCATCATCGGCGGCGGCGACAGCGTGAAGGCCATCAACCAGGCGGGCCTGGGCGACAGGGTCACGTTCATGAGCACCGGCGGCGGCGCCAGCCTGGAGTTCCTCGAAGGGGCACCGCTTCCCGGCGTGGTGGCGCTGAGCGAGAAATGATTTCAACCATCGAATGCGGGACGTTCCGGAGCCGGAGTTTTCCCCCAACGTCGCATTCGTGATTCCCCAACTTTCAATCTGAGCATGGACAAAGAACGCAAGCTGATCATCGCGGGCAACTGGAAGATGAACAAGACGGTGGCCGAGGCCCTCGACCTCGTCCGCGGCCTGAAGCGCGAGCTGGGCTCCGTCAAGGACATCGACATCGTCCTTTGTCCGGCCTTCACCGTCCTGAGCGATGTCTCCAAGGAGACGATCGACTCGAACCTGCGCCTCGGGGCGCAGAACATGAGCGAGCACAACTACGGCGCGTTCACCGGCGAAATCGGGGCGGGGATGCTCCGGGAGTTCTCCGTGAAGTATGTCGTCCTCGGCCATTCCGAACGCCGGCAGTTCCAGAAGGAATCCGACGCCCTGGTCGCCGCGAAGGCCAAGGCCGCCCACGCCGCCAGCCTCATCCCGATCGTCTGTGTCGGTGAAACCCTCGACGAACGTGAAGGCGGACTGACCAACAAGGTGGTCGAGACCCAGACGCGCGGCAGCCTGGCCGGCCTCACCAAGGAGCAGGTCGTCGAGACCGTCCTCGCCTATGAGCCCGTCTGGGCCATCGGCACCGGCAAGACCGCCTCCAGCGCCCAGGCCCAGGACGTCCACGCCTTCATCCGCTCGCTGCTGGTCTCCATGTTCGACGAACCCACCGCCCGCCGAGTCCGCATCCAATACGGCGGCAGCGTCAAACCCGCCAACGCCCGTGAACTGATGAGCCAGCCCGATGTCGACGGCGCGCTCGTCGGCGGTGCATCCCTCGAGGAGCGAAGCTTCGTCGAGATCATCAAGAATTCCCTGTAAACCGAACTGTCTACCATGATCACGCTGTTCATCTGGCTGTTGACCGCATTGCTGGTCTTCACCTCCCTGTTTCTCATCCTCCTCGTCCTGATCCAGCTCCCCAAGAAGGAAGCCGGAGCCGGGCTGGCCTTCGGGGCCGGCACGGCCGACGCGCTCCTCGGCGCCGGTTCCGGCAACGCCCTGACGAAGGTTACCAAATACACCGTCATCGCCTTCTTCCTACTCTCGATCACGCTGAGCATCGCCTACAACCAGGCGCGCAAGGCGAAGGCCGGAGGCATCGTGAACGAGCTGTCCCGGAATCCGGTGGCCGCCGTCCAGCCGGCGCCGGCCGTCAATTCGGCGCTGAGGCCGCCGACCAACAGCGTCCTTTCGACCACACCCGTGGTGACGACGAACCGCCCCGCCGGCACCAACAAGTAGGTTTCGAGTCTCTCCATCCCAAGCTCCGTTGAAGCGCTCGGAATTCCGGGCGCTTTTTTTTTGCGGAGCCCGTGCGCCGCAATCAGCGGATGAGCCGGAAGAAGGAGGCCGGGTTTGTGGTCCCGGTTTGAACGCGGAGTTCGGTCCCGGAGACGGAGGCCGGGTTGGTCACCATGGACCAGGACAGGCCCGCCGGGAGCTGCAGAACAGTCTGGAGGCGGAAGCCGGGCCAGTTGGAAGGCCAGTAAAACTCCGCGACGGTCGTCTCGATCCGCCGAAGGCCGAGGCGGGGAGAATCGGCCACGGCGAGTGCGGTGGAGGCGGTGTTGTTTCCCTGGAGGCCGTCCGGGGTCCCGCTGGTGACCGAGGCGAAAGCGGTGTTGGTCGCGAGGCCGATGGCGCGGGCCGTGAGGGTGAAGGTGAACGAATTGGAGGCGTCGAGAAGCCCGACCTCGGCCGTCATGGAGGACTCGTTCGTCGTCACGATTCCTCCGGCCCCGCCAAGCGTCCCGCCGATCTGGAGGAAGTTGATCGGGAATCCGGCCGATACGACCAGGTTGGTCGCTGTTCGCGGGCCGAGGTTGGTCACGGTAACGACCAGTCCGGCAATCTCGCCAAAGGCGATGGGATACCGGTCGGGAGCCAGCGCGATGCCCAGATCAGCCGAGGGCTGGACGACGAACGAATTGGTGGTCGCGAACGTGCCGGCGGGGGTGGTCAGGGAAACCGGTCCGGAAACCATCGAGGCGGTGACGAGGACGTCGATCTGCCGGTCGTTGACGAAGTTGAACGGCGTGGGGGTGCCGTTGACCCGGAGCGCGGTGGTGCCGGTGAAATTGGTGCCGGACACGGTGAACGTGACGCCGATCGGGGCGGCGGCCGGGGTCAGTCCGGTGAAGATGACGGGCAGGGAGAAGTTGCTCGAAGTGGTGAAGGAGCCGTAGGGGTTCTGCGCCGTGATCGGACCCGAGATGGCGTGCGCCGGGACCTTCATCGAGATCTGGGTCGGCGAGACCGCGATGAAGCTGGTCGTCCGCACCGCGCCGAAGGTGACGTTGGTGAGGTCGATCAGATTGAAGCCGTTGATGATGACGGACGTGTTGGTCGGACCGGACTGCGGGGTGAAATCGGAAATGACGGGAGCGCCTCCGGTGACGACGAAGTTGGTGGAGGTCGTGTTCGTCCCGTAGATCGTGGCGACGGTGAAGGGGCCGTTGGTCTGTCCGGTGTGGATCGTTACCCGCAGCTGCGTGCCGCTGACGACGGTCACCTTGGCGGGCGGGATGTTGGATCCGTTCAAGCTGACCCGAAGCCCGTTCGTGACAAAGTTCGCGCCGTCGATGGTCACGTTGGTTCCGACAGGTCCGAAGACCGGGCTGAAGCCCGCGATCTGCGGGGCCAGCCCGAAGATGAAGTTGGTCGAGGTGGTGTTGGTGCCGAACGGCGTGGCCACGGTGATGGGGCCGGTGACGGCATTCACGGGAACGGTGACGTGGAGCTGCGTCGGGGCCGTGACGTTGACCGAGGGCGCGTTGGTGCCGCCGAAGCGGACGGTCGTGTTGCCGGCGATGAAGTTGAGTCCATTGACCGTGACATCGGCTCCCGCCGCAGCGGTCGGGGGATCGAAGGAAAGCACCTGCGGGCCGCTGCCGAAGACGGTGAAGTTGCTCGACGTGGTGAAGACACCGAAGGAGTTGCTCGCCGTGATCGGCCCTGGCAGGGCGTTGGCGGGAATTCGGGCGACGATCTGGTTTTGGCCGGCTCCGTTCTGGACCGAGGGCGACAGCACTCCGCCGAAACGGATTGCGGGAAGGGTCGTGAGGTTGAGCCCGTCCAGGGTAATGTTGGCGTTCGTCGATCCTGAGACGGGATCGAACCAGCGGATGTAGGGCTGGTTGGTCACCACCACGAAGTCGTTGGTCGTTGTGAACGGGACCACGCCTCCACCGCTTCGCTCGATGCGAATGGGGCCCGTGGTTGCCGTCGGCGGGACCGTGGCGTTGATCTGCGTGTCGGCGGAAGGGGCGGTGGTCGTGGAATCGAGGACGTTGTTGAAATAGACCCTGAGCAGTCCCGAGCCGCCGTTGAAGCCGGAGCCCTGGATCTGGATCGATGCGCCCCGCACGCCAAACGACGGATCGGCCGAGTTGATCACGAACGCGGCTGCTGCCGGGCTGGCAAGACCACAGGCGACGATGGCGGCGATCCAAAGGCGGGATCCACCGGGAAGGGTCCTCAAGAACATGCGGCGCAATCTGCTTCGGATCGTGTTTCCAGCAAGATCAAAGCCGCATTCGCATTGGGGTGACTGGCTCGTCGCGTGCGCTCAAGTGGGAGTCGGATCCTCCCGAAACGAAGGGGGTTCAAACACGCTCCGAACGTGAACATCTGCCGTCAATCTCGAACGACGCCGAAAGGCACTGCCGCCATGACCATCATGGAGGTGGTCATCACGCTTGTCGTGGCCGGCGACACGCTGACCTACAACGGCTCCATGGTCGTGATGTTCCCCAGCAAATTCGCCACCAACCGCTGGCAGAACACCGGCGTCTACTACAACGCGCCCACCCGCAACTGGGCCTTCGACCTGAACTTCATGGACTCGACCAAACTCCCCCCGGGAACGCCCGAACTCCGCACCCTCATCCGCGGCAAGTGGCAGATCATCGCTCCCGGCCAGACCAACATGGTCACGATGGTCAACTGATCAGCTTCGATCAGCGCGCCGAGAACTGCCGTTCCCACGAACCGCGGAGCGGCAGCTTCAGCACCGACCCGAACAGGATCGAACGCACGCGGGACTTCGGCACCTTGATCCGGGACGCCGCATCCAACACCCGCCCCGTCCGAAGCAAGCGCACCGTCTCCATGCCGATCAGGATGGGCCACGCGCACGCAAGACGCACGCGGCGCAGGTCGCGGGGATTCGCACAGGTGTAACGCCAACCGGCTGCGAGATGATCCGTCGCAAGGTCCAGCAACGAATCGTAAAGCGGACGGAACCGGGCCTCGTTCTCGGCTTTCGAGAGGCTCTCCGGACTCAGCCCGATCTTCAGCAGCTCGTCCGAAGGAATGTAGCATCGGCCTTGGCGCAGATCGCGCGGCAGATCCCGGAGGATGTTGACCAGTTGGAGCCCCTTGCCGAAACGCACGCCGTCCGCGAGGAAGGCCGCGTAGTCCGTGAAAGGATGCTGCGGATAAAGGTTGGCCCGGCAGATCTCCGTCCAAAACTCGCCCACACACCCCGCGACGCGATAGGTGTAGTCGTCCAGCTCCGCCATCGTCCGCAGACTGCGCAACGCGCCTTCCGTCGATGTTGGATGTTGGATGTTGGTTGTTCGATGTTCTTCCCCGACTTCAAACCTCCGCAGATCCAGCTCCTGCCCGCCCGTGATCGTCTCCAAAACGGCGCGGACCAGTCTTTGATCCTCCGTCGTGAATTGGCCGAGCGCCGTGAGCGCTTCCTCGATCCGCTCCAGCAGCACCCGCTCCGCATGAAGCCCACCGCCTGGAAGCGCCGGTTGGGCCTTGGCCAGTTGCTCAAGGTTCAACGCAATTGTCCGCGAGCCTTGGATGCGCCCACGCAGTTCATCCAGCGCCTGCAACCGGCGCTCCACCGGGACCAGTGCCGTGTCGGCGATGGTGTCCGTGGCGCGGGCCAGCAGATACGCCAGCCCGATCTGCCGACGCACAGGCGCGGGCAGCACGCGCAGCGTCAGGTAGAACGAGCGCGAAACATCCCGGAGCAAATTAGTCAGCAGATCAGTCGAAGCCATGCCAGCGCGGCGACTGAACCATGAAGCCCGCCGCACCGCCAGAGCCGCGTTCCCGGCGTGCAATCCGCCGTCGGGCGTGCCTCCCTTGTCCAGTTCCCATTTCATGCACCGCCGCATCTTCATCTTCCTCGTGTCGATCCTCGCCCTCGGCCCGCTCCGTGCCGCCGAGCCGCTGCGGATCTCGTGGACCAACAACGTGCTCGCCGTCACCGCGCCGCACCTGCCCGGCGGGCGTTTGGAAATCTGGTATCTCGAAGCCTTCCTGCGATCCGGCGCCAATGGCCGCGACTGGAACCAGTCCGTCCTCCGCCACAAGACCACGTTGCTGCAAAGCGCGGCCGATGGGTCGCATCTCAAGTTCCTCACCGTCGTGGCCACCAATGTCGAGGTGCGTCACGAGATCCGCGCCAGCGCCGACGAACTCGACATCCGCTTCGTGCTGACCAATCGCGGTTCCAGCCGGATCGATCTCCAGTGGTTTCAACCCGCGTGCATCCGTGTGGCCGCCTTCACCGGGCGCACCCAGGCGGACTTCATCCGCCGCACGTTCCTCTACACGGCCAACGGACGGACCACGCTCGACCGGCTCCGGCGCACAACGAACGCGCTCTACCTCGGCGGCCAGGTCTTCCCCATGCCGGGCGTCGCCGAGGCCGAGGCCAATCCCCGCCCCATCTCGCTTGATCGTCCGGTCAACGGCCTCATCGGCTGCTTCTCGGCGGACGACCGCTGGATCCTCGCGACCGCCAGCGACCGCACCCACGAACTCTTCGAGGGCGTCTACGTTTGTTTCCACAGCGATCCCGCCGTGGGTGGCCTTGATCCCGGTGAAACCAAGATTGTGCGCCAGAAGATATACCTCGTTCCCAATGACCCCGACGCCCTGTTGAAACGCTACCGGCAGGACTTCCCTGCGAAGTGAATTGATTTCCAGTTTCATTTCTCCAGATGCAGCCCAGATCTATCGCGTCCCGCCGTGACATCCCGCCCTTCGCCGCCTAGAACCCACGCCATGCCGAACGTGGAGAAGCTCAAGGAATTCGTCGCCTGGTGCGCGAAGCACGTCACCGGCGATGAAAAAGGCCAGGCGCAGATCTTCCTCGACCGTCTCTTCCAAGCCTTTGGCCAGCCCGGCTGCCTCGATGTCGGTGGCGTGACGGAGTTCCGCGTCCGCAATTCCGCCGAGGACGGCGGCGGCGTTTCCTTCGCCGACTATGTCTGGAAGCCCGTCGTCCTCATTGAAATGAAGAGGCGCGGCGAGAAGCTGGAAAGGCACCGCTCTCAGGCCGAACGCTACTGGCATCGCCTTGTTCCGGGTCGCCCCCGCTATGTCATCCTCTGCAACTTCGACGAGTTCCGCGTCTACGACTTCGACACGGACGTGGACGCGCCCAAGGACACCGTCGCGCTGACGGAATTGCCCGAGCGCTGGGGGCCGCTCGCATTCCTCGCGCCCGGCAATCCCAGGCCCACCTTCGACAACGACCGCGAGACGGTCACCCGCGCGGCGGCGGACCTGCTGGCCGAATGTTTCCGCACGCTCCTGAAGCGTGGGGAATCCCGTGAACTCTCCCAGCGGTTCGTCCTCCAGATGCTCGTCGCGCTCTTCGCCGAGGACATCGGTCTTCTGCCCAAGTATTTCGTTTCGCAGGTGCTCGCGGACTGCACCAAACCGGCCGACGGCTTCGACCTCGTCGGCGGGCTGTTCGAGGCCATGAACACCAACCCGCCCAAGGCCGGCGGACGCTTCAAGGGCGTGAGCTATTTCAACGGCGGCCTCTTCGCCAATCCGGCACGCGTGGAAATCCATGACATCGAGCTGAACTTCCTGAAGAAAGCCGCGTCCTACGACTGGTCCAAGGTCCAGCCCGAAGTCTTCGGCACGCTCTTCCAGCACTCGATGGCCGAGGATGAGCGCCATGCCTTCGGCGCGCACTTCACCCATCCGTCCGACATCATGAAGATCGTCGGGCCGACCATCGTGGAGCCGTGGAGCGAACAGGTGGAGAAGGCGAAGACCCTGAAGGAACTCTACCGGCTGACCGACCGCCTCAACCATTTCCGCGTGCTCGATCCGGCCTGCGGCTCGGGGAACTTCCTCTACGTGGCCTACCGCGAACTCAAGCGCGTCGAGGCCCGCATATTCGAGCGCATGGAGACCGAGTTCAAACGCGAGGCGAAGAAGTCCGACCAGATGCGCCTCTCCTTCCTCGGCGCGCAGAATTTCTACGGCCTGGACATCCAGCCCTTCGCCGTGGAGATCGCCAAGATCACGATGATGATCGCGCGCAAGCTGGCCATCGACGAGCTGCACATCACGGAGAAGGCCCTGCCGCTCGACAACCTCGACCAGAACTTCATCGCCGCCGACGCGCTGATCACGCCGGACGGCAACCCCACTCCCTGGCCCAAGGCCGACGTCATCATTGGCAACCCGCCGTTCCTGGGCTCACGCTACTTCGCCAAGGAACACGGCTACGACTACGTGCGAAAGGTTCACGCCGCTTTTCCCGACGTGCCGAAGATGGCCGATCTCTGCGTCTATTGGTTTCGCAAAGCGGTTGACCATCTTCCCGCCTGCACCGTGGAAGACCCCTTGGCTGGACGCGCCGGCCTCGTCGGCACGCAGAACATACGCAACGGAGCGTCCCGCGAAGGCGGACTCGACCACATCGCCAGATCGGGAACGATCATCGAAGCCGTAGACAACCAACCTTGGAGCGGCGAGGCGAACGTCCACGTCTCCATCGCGAATTGGGTCAGGACGCAGAACCCGGCGCTGCTTCCGGAAAGACGTAGGCTTTGGTCCAAGGTCGAGCTGGCGGCTGCGGTGAAAGCCAAGCGAGAGAGAAAGAAGGGCGTCATCGCCTCCAAGGACTTCGAGCTCGACGTCCGTGAGTGCGGGTTCATCAGCTCTACGCTTTCCGATGAGACCGATGTGGCGACGGCTCGTGTGCTCCGTGTCAACGCGGAGCCCAAGCGGGTGTTCACCGGCCAGAATCCCTGCCACGAGGGATTTAAGCTGACGCCGGATGAGGCAACCGAGATGGCCGAAAAGATTCCAGGACATCGCGATGTTCTGTTCCCCTACATGACAGGCCTTGATCTCGTCGTCGTCGTTGGGCCGACACGGTGGATCATCGACTTTGGACAACGGGACATGCTGAAGGCCCTAGAGCATCCCGCCGCCTTTGAACGGCTGAAGCAGCGGGTGATGGGAGATGTGCTGGAGAAGGCGGAAAAGGAAAAGGCGGCCACGGGCAAAGCCACCACCCGTTGGACCCGAATGGCCGAAAGATGGTGGCAGTTCCGGGACTGGATGCCCGGCACCGTCGCGGCGGTAAACTCGGTCGCACGCTACATCGTTTGTCCGCGGGTCACCAAACGACCCATCTTCGCCTTTGTCAGTCGGGAGATCCGTCCTGACATGCAGCTCATGGTGTTCCCGTTTGAGGACGACTATAGCTTCGGCGTTCTCCAGTCGAACGCGCACTGGGAGTGGTTCATCGCGAAGTGCTCCAAGTTGAAATCCGATTTCCGCTACACGGGCGATACGGTCTTCGACACCTTCCCCTGGCCGCAGCAGCCGACGGTGAAGCAGATCAATGACGTGGCCGCCGCCGCGCAGCGACTGCGTCTCGTGCGCACGGCGGCGTTGGAGAAACTCAAAGGCGGTCTTCGCGCCCTCTACCGCACGCTTGAACTCCCCGGCGCAAATCCGCTCAAGGACGCCCACGCCGCGTTGGACGCCGCCGTCCTCGCCGCCTACGGCTTCAGCGCCAAGAAAGACCTGCTGGCCCAGCTCCTCGCCCTGAACCTCGCGGTCGCCGCCCGCATCGAACGCGGCGAACCCGTAACCGCGCCAGGCGTCCCCAAGAACCATCCCGACCCGAAGAAGCTGGTGACGGAGGACTGTATCCGTCCCGCCGGGTATCCACCCTACACGAACACGAATCCCGCGCCGGTGCGGACACTCGACCCGGTGCAGGCCGAGGCGGATGCCGCGCACTATTATTCCGTCAAGGAGGAGCCCCCTCAGTATGGAAAGAGGCAGGGCGAAGGATTGGGCGAGCTCGCCTGATGGATGAGGCAGCGGATAGGTTTCGTTCATCCGTCGGAATGGCGGGCGGTTGTTTCCAGTTCACGGTAGCGATCTTCCGATCCATAAGAGGGCCGTCCGAAACAACCCAGCCTCCCTACCTCCAGGAATGTCCAACCTCCTGTTCCAGGCCAATCCCACACCTGGGAAGTCCTCTGCCACGTCTCCGCGCTTGCCGGCTACGTAATCCCGTTCGGCAATATCATCGGTCCGCTGGTCGTCTGGCTGATCAAACGCGCCGAAATTCCCGCAGTCGACGCCCACGGCAAGGAGGCGCTCAACTTCCAGATCTCCGTCGCGATCTACGCCATCGTCTGCCTGTTGCTGATGTTCGTCGTGATCGGGTTCTTCCTCTTGATGGCCCTGGGCATCGCCGCGTTGATCCTGGTCATCATCGCCGCGATCAAGGCCAGTTCCGGCGAACTCTACCGCTATCCGCTGACGATCCGGTTCATCAAATGACGGGGAACGGTTGGGCCCCGGCCATACGTCCGCTGATTTTGCCCGCAACCAAGACTCCCTGTTGGCGCGAAGAGATGTCTGCGCTATCGTCGCTGCCATGAACCTGTTCAAGCGCTGGTATGGACTGGTCGTGGCCATGCTTCTTTCCTGTTGGACTTCGGCGCAGGCCATCATGGTCTATTCGACCGGTGATCCCGCGCACAACACGTCGGCTCCCACGGGCTCGTTGACCAATAGCGGCTGGCAGTTCGAGGGAACGTGGGGTGATTTCTTGGGAACGCCGGTGGCGCCCAAGGTCTTCGTCACGGCCCGGCACGTTGGGGGAACGGTCGGCGGCGTGTTCCGGTTCCGCGGACGCGATTATGTGACCACGGGGGTGTTCGATAGTCCGGACAGCGACCTACGCCTCTGGTCCGTCTGTGGGACGTTTCCCGAGTTCGCCCCACTCTATTCCGGGGTGGCGGAGATCGCCAAACCCGCCCTGATTTTCGGCCGTGGCACCCAACGCGGTGTGGCCGTTGCGGTCGGCAATGGGCTGTCGACCGAAACCAAGGGCTGGCAATGGGGTCCATCCGACGGCGTGCAGCGCTGGGGCTCCAATTCGGTCACGGCCATCATCGACGGGAACACGGTCGTGTCGCTTCCCGGCAGCGCGCTGGGGAACTTACTGGCCTTCACCTTCGATGCCGACGCCAGCCCCAACGAAGCCACGCTTTCCACCGGCGACTCAGGCGGCGGGGCCTTCATCCTCGATGCCGGAGTGTGGAAACTCGCCGGCATCCACTACGGGGTCGACGGGCCCTATAACACCAACACGATCGGGGGCGGTTTCTTTGCGGCCATCTTCGACCAGGGCGGCCTCTACACGGGCGGGGAGGGGAGGTGGAATTTGACCCCGAACACTCCCATCAACGTGCCGACGAAGTTCTACTCGACGCGGGTCTCGGATCACGTCGCCTGGATCAACTCGGTCATCAACGGACCGTTACCAGAAGATCCCGCGCCCCGGCTCGAACATTCCTCCAACGTGGCCGGGCCCTACTCCACCGACACCGCGGCCGTGGTGGATCCGGTGGCGAGAACGATCACGACGCCGATCCAGGGGAACGCGAAGTTCTTCCGGGCGGCCGGCTGTTCCGAACGGACGATCACCTCGGTCCGGATCATGGGGACCAACGTCGTGGTGAAGTATCAGTGAGCCGATTCCCAGCGGCGGCTATGCGTGTGGGGGCGAGAGGCCCTCTGATCACACGTTGAACTTGAAGAGTAGGACGTCACCGTCTTTGACGACGTATTCCTTGCCTTCCATCCGGTAGAGGCCCTTTTCACGCGCGGCGGCGACGGAGCCGCATTCCACGAGATCCTTGTAGGCCACGGTTTCGGCCTTGATGAAGCCGCGCTCGAAGTCGCTGTGGATGACGCCGGCCGCTTTGGGCGCGGTGTCGCCGATGTGGATGGTCCAGGCGCGGACCTCCTTTTCGCCCGCCGTGAAATAGGTCCGCAGCCCGAGAAGGTGATACGTGGCGCGGATGAGCCCGCCGACGCCGGATTCCTGCACGCCGAGTTCCGCGAGGAACGCCTTAGCCTCTTCGTCCGACAAGTCCACGAGATCGCTCTCGATCTGGGCGCTGATGATGACCGCTTCGCAGGCGAGATGGGTCCGGGCATATTCGCGGACCTTCAGCACGAATGGGTTCGTTTCGGCGGTGGCGAGATCGCCCTCCTTGACGTTGCACGCGAAGATCGTGGGCTTGTCCGTCATCAGGTAGAGGGCCTTGGAGATGACCTTATCCTCGGTCGTCAGCTCCGCGAGCATGGCGGGTTTGCCGGCGTCTAGCACGGGCTGGAGCTTCTGGAGGACGGCCTGTTCGGCGATGGCCAGCTTGTCGCCGCGCTTCGCGTCCTTGGAGACTCGTTCGAGCTTCTTGGTGACGGCCTCTAGGTCGGCGAGGACGAGTTCCGTGTTGATGACGCCGATGTCGCGCACGGGATCAACGGTGCCGGCGACGTGGATGATGTCGGCGTCCTCGAAGCACCGGACGACCTGCACGATGGCGTCAACCTCGCGGATGTGGCTGAGGAACTTGTTGCCCAAGCCTTCACCGGAAGCCGCGCCTTTCACGAGGCCGGCGATGTCGACGAACTCGATCGCGGCGGGAATGACCACCTTGGTCTTCGCGATCTGCTGGAGCGCATGAAGGCGCTCGTCCGGCACGGTGACGATGCCGATGTTGGGATCGATCGTGCAGAAGGGGTAGTTGGCCGCCTGCGCCTTGCGGGTGCGGGTGACGGCGTTGAAGAGGGTGGACTTGCCGACGTTGGGCAGGCCGACGATGCCAGCTTTCAGAGACATGGGCGCGGAGCCTACGAGGCGGCGGGAAAACTACAAGGCGGGCGCAGAGGAGGTTTTCGAAGCCGGTCGCGTGAAAAACTTGCGCGGCTGGGCGAGGTTCATCCCGTCTTTTTGTTGCGGATCGGAAGTGTGTGCTACTGTCGCGAGCCATTTTCGATGGTGACTGTAACCATTGCCGGGCGTCCCGGTCTACCGGTTGCGGCCAGCAGTGGCCTTTTGAATGCGAAACAATTTGTTCATCCGGCGTTGGTCCGCGGCCTTGCTCTTTCTGGCAGGCGCGGTGGTCTTCCTTGCCCTGAGACTGGAGATGCCTGCGGCTTTGTCGGACCGTCTCTTCCCTCCCGCCGAGTCCGCACCCTTCACCAATGCGGCGTTCTGGGGCGTGGTGACGGAGCCGGCTTGGAAGGGGTTTCCCTATAAGACCGTCGCGACCAACGCGCCTTGGGGCCGTCTCGACAAGGTGCGCATCGAACTGGAATTCCACGACCACGAAACCCAGGTAGGCCCGGAGTTCTGGGCGAAGATCCCCTGGGTCTTCGAGGTGGAATCAACCTCGATGATCCTAGATGTCTTCGAACGCGCCCGGCTCACCCAGGCCCAGAAGGCATCGCTCCGGAACCCGTCCCGCATGTCGGGAACCCGTGGAATCTTCACGGTGGAACCCGATCCGGCCACGCTGCTGGGGCTCTCCGCCGAATCCCGCTCGATCATCTACCATGAGCTTGCGAAGAGCGATTTGAACCCCTTTCACCGCACGCCCTTCAGCGTTCCCCGGGAATTCTTCCAAGGCTGGCTGGCCGACAGCGGACTCGACGAGGGCGTGCAGGACCAGGTGCGGAAGCTGTCCTATGCGCGCGGTGACGCGATGTGTTTTTCGGATCTCCATGTCTTCGCCCAGGCGAATGAGGCCACGAAGTCGAGGCTGCTGCTGACTCTTTCACGCGTCCCTTCGCTCGTGGCCAACCTGAAGGTGGATGCGCATTCCGACGTCGCCGCGCTCGCGCGCTACTGGGGCGCCGGCGGCCGTGAACGCGAGGTGCGCGGCATGCTGGAAGCCTCCGCCCACGGCGAGGGCGGTTCCCGCATCCAACTGGCCGGCCTGCTGCCGCGTTTCGCGCGGACGCGGCTCTACACCTATCCGCAGGTGAAGCGCAGCCCCGAGCGGCCCGGCCCGGATTGCTTCTGGTCCTCGCTCAATTTTTTCAACGACAACGCGGACGAGGCAGCCATCGATGAGGAAGGTATTCCCGACCGGCTTGACCGCGAATTCTCACCCGCGGATGGCCCGCTGCAGTTTGGCGACATGGTCGTGCTCAAGGATTACCGAGGCATGTATCTCCATGCCTGTGTCTTCATCGCCGACGGCCTTGTCTTCACCAAGAACGGGGCCAGCTACCACCAGCCTTGGACGCTTCAGGATCTGGACGACATGCTGCACGGCTACCTGATCACGCAGGAACCGGGCAGGCAGATCTCCGTCGAGGTCTACCGTCCGAAGATGGCCGGTTTTCGCTCATAACCGCCCCGAGCATCGCCCGTCCTGGGGTCGCTGCGGGAATTCTCACGATTGCGACTCAGGAGCGTATCCCTTCCGACCGATCTTTATTCCGGCAGGAGAAGGATCCGGACACGTCCGGGCTCTCCCTGCTTCAGGAACGAAGCTATGGCGAAGGTAATGTTGATCGACGACGAAGTGACCATGCTCCAGATGGTCGCCGAGCTGCTGCGCAGCGAGGGGCACGAGGTGCATCCGTTCAGCAACTTCACGGCCGCCGCCGAGGCGCTCGAGACGCTGCATCCGGAGATCGTCATCACCGACCTTTACCTCGAGAAAAGCCGCGCCCAGGGGCTTGAACTTGTGCAGAAGGCGCGAGAGCTCAGCCCGCCATCGCTGGTCGTCGTCGTCACCGGATTCGGTTCGGTGGAAACCGCCGTCGAAGCCATGCGCAAGGGCGCGTTCGACTACCTGGAGAAGCCCTTCAAACTCGAGGAGCTCAAGCTCACCATCCAGCGGGCCCTTTCCTACAGCACCGCCGTCACCGAGAACGCCATCCTCAAGAAGGAGCTGAAGAAGAAGTATCACTTCGACCAGATCGTCGGCACGTCGCAGGCCATGCAGGACGTCTTCCGCATGGTGGAACGCGTCGCGAACACGGACAGCACCGTGCTCATCCTCGGCGAAAGCGGCACCGGCAAGGAGCTGATCGCCCGCGCGCTCCATTTCAACAGCCGCCGCCAGTTCGCGCCATTCGTGCCCATCAACTGCAGCGCGCTTCCCGAGAACCTTCTCGAGTCCGAACTGTTCGGCCACCGCAAGGGATCCTTCACGGGGGCGGTGAACGACAAGGTCGGCCTCTTCCAGGAAGCCGACAGCGGCACGATGTTCCTCGACGAGATCGGCACGATGCCCGCCCTGCTGCAAAGCCGTCTTCTCCGCGTCCTGCAGGAAAAGGAAGTCCGGCGCGTCGGCGACAACTCGCCCGTCTATGTCAACGTCCGCATCATAGCCGCGACGAACGAGAAGCTCGACGAACGCATCAAGCGCGGGACTTTCCGCGAAGACCTTTTCTACCGGCTCAACGTCATCACCATCCGCCTGCCCAGCCTGCGCGAACGCCGGGACGACATTCCCCTGCTGGCATTGCACTTCCTGCGGACGCGGCCCAATTCGGCCACGGGCCGGCCTTTCCATATCTCGAAACGCACCATGGCCATCCTCTGCAAGCACGAGTGGCCCGGGAATGTCCGCGAGCTTGAGAACGCGATCGAACGCGCCTGCGCGCTCTGCGAGGGCGACACGATCCTGGTCGCGGATCTTCCGCCGATCTTCCGGACCTATTCGTCCGATGAAACGGAGGAGATCATCCCCAACGAGGGCGGGCTCTCGGGCAGACAGGCGGTCAACGGCCATCCGAACCCCCAGTCGGTCCAGCTCGGGAACAACGCCCCCGTCGCGCCCAATGGCGCACCGGCGACGAGCCCCATTCCCATGAATGGTTCGGGCATGAACCAGCCGGTGGCGGCCCTGAAGAACTTCATCCGCGACCAGGAAGTGGCCTACATCAACCGCGCCCTGTCCCAGGCGGGCGGCGACAAGGAGAAGGCGGCCGAGACCCTCGACATCAGCCTCGCCACGCTCTACCGGAAGCTGGCGGAGGCAGTCTAGTTCCCCACTCCTGCCCGCTCTCGGAAGGGAGGACGGGATTAGCAAGACCCGATGGGCTGCGCGGGCTATGGAACCACCACGACCGAAGGCTTGCTGGCCTGTCCTGTGCGGACGATGGCGCTGACGGCCACGGCGTCCACCTTGCGGTTGGTGCGCCACATGAGCCGGGTGGCCGGCAGGATCTCCGTGGTCCATCTCCCTTTCTCGCGGCTCTGCACCGCGAACCAGCAGACGGACGGATTGGTGGACGATTCCCAGGTGATGACGGTCTCGCCGGCGCTGCGGCCGTAGACAGCCCCGGGGGCGGACGGTGTCTTCCCGCCGAGCCATGAAAGTTCGGGAACCAGCGCGGCATCCGGGAAGGAATACTTCTGCAGGGTCTCCACCAGCTTCCCCTTGTTGCTCATCAGGCTCCTCATGTTCCAGAATATCTGGCCGGAGCCGGGCTTCACTCTCCGCAGGGCGGAGATCTGGTTGACCATCTCGCTGGCCGGCAGTTCGCCGACGACGGTCGAGTTGATTCCCGGCCAGACGGGGCGGCCCATGGAACTCTGGTCGGTCCACCACTTGAACAAGGCCGGCAGGCTCTGCTCCTTCCGGTTGAGCGGCCAGTAGAGCTGCGGGGCGAGGTAGTCGCACCAGCCGTTGACGAGCCATTTGCGGGCGTCGGCGTAGATGCTGGCGTAGGGATCGAAACCCCGGATGCCCGGCGGGTT
This sequence comes from Verrucomicrobiota bacterium, assembly GCA_043744715.1. GTDB lineage: Bacteria > Verrucomicrobiota > Verrucomicrobiia > Limisphaerales > CANJSG01 > CANJSG01. The sequence continues at coordinate 18,753 of JAYTUE010000070.1, forward strand.
GTTCGGACGCCAGATGCCGAAGGGGGAGATGCCCACCTTGACGAAGCGCTTGGCCGTCTTGACCTCGCGATACATGCGCTCGACGAAGCGGTCGACGTTGTTCCGGCGCCAGTCGTCGCGATCGAGTTTCCCGCCGCCTGAGACGTATCGCTTGAACGTGTCTTCGTCGGGAAAAGGGATCTCGCGGCCGGAGGCGTCCTTCTCGCGGTAGGGATAGAAGTAATCGTCGATGTGGATGCCGTCGACGTCGTAGCGCCGGACGATGTCGAGAATGACGGAGACGGAGTGGTCCTGCGTGGCCTGGTCGCCGGGGTCGAGCCAGAGCTGGCGGCCGTAGGATCGGACGAGGCCGGGTTTGCGCCGGGAAACGTGGTCCGCCGGGGGCGGCGACTTGGCGGACTGGTGGAGCGCGCGGAAGGGGTTGATCCACGCGTGGAGTTCGAGGCCGCGCCGGTGCGCTTCGGTGATGGCGAACGCGAGCGGGTCGTAATACGGCTGGGGCGCCTGTCCCATGCGGCCGGTCAGGTATTCGGACCACGGTTCAATGGAGGAGAGGTAGAGCGCGTCGCAGCAGGGACGGACCTGGAAGATGACCGCGTTGAGGCGGAGCTGCTTCGCCCGGTCGAGCATGGCGATGAGTTCGGACTTCTGCTGGTCGACCGGCAGGCCCGGCCGGGAGGGCCAGTCGATGTTCGCCACGGAGGCGATCCAGGCGGCGCGGAATTCGCGCGGCGGCGCCGGAGGCTTGGGCGCGGCGGTCCATCCCGAAACGGCCAGCCCGGCCAAGACCCAGACCCCAAGCAGGACACCCAGCATTCGCGCGCGCATTGCACTGAACTAATCCCAAACCCGGTGCGGGATTCAACTGCGCCGCCGTCCATCGGCGCGGTTATTTCGATGAGGTTGCGCTTTAACCGTCCGCCGTGATGGGTTTGATTTCTGTCATGCCCTCACTTCGTTCCAAGCGCCGGATGATATTCGCCGTGGTGGCGTTGGCGGTCGGCGTGGGTGCGTTGCTTTGGTTCCGGCGTGGTCCTTCCGGTCCGCCGCCGCCGACCTCGACGCTCGGGATCGACGAGGCGTCCTTGTCCGGCGTTCCGCGATCGCTGCTGCCGTCCCTGGAAGAGGCCCGGAGGAACGGCGCGCGGAGCCTCCGTGAATGGATGCGGCAAAACGAAAAGCGCTGCCTCGACCCGCTTCTCGGATGGATTCAGCTCGAATACGCCGTGCTGGCCCGGAGCACGAAGCCGGATGAAGCCAGGGTCTACTTCGAGATGGTGAAGACCCGCGCTCCCACGAACTCGCCGATCATTCCACGGATCCTCCAGCTGGAGCCCTATTTCCGCTGAGGCCGGGTCCGTTCCCATGCAAGTCTGGGCACTTGCTCCTCTTTGAGCATTGGTTTAACCCTGAAGCCCTTCAACGAGACCCGCCCTATCATGGACATCATCTTCAACTGCCCCTACTGCGATCAGGAACTTGCCGCCGACCCTGTCGATGCCGGCACCGAGATCGAGTGCCCCTCGTGCAGCAAGACGATCACGATCCCGGCGAGCGACGCTGCGGACGTCCGCACCGCGCCGATGGCGACGGCGGCGTCATCCGGCGGCGCGCCCGCGACCCCGGCCCCCACTGGGCCGCCGGCCAAGGTGGTCAAGGAATTCAACGTGCCCCAGCGGGCGACCTCGGAATCGCTCATCCAGAAACCCAGCCGGCCGCTCGAAGTGGCGGCCAAGGATACGGGCCGGCATCTCCGGGTGAAGACGATCAAGCACGGCGACTGCGTGGAGGTGGGCAAGGACAAGTTCGACGAGGTGGCCTCCGACTTCCTCTCCAAGATCGGCGACGATAATTTCGTCAGCATCACCCCAGTGACCTACACCCACGTGGACGTGGGCACGCAGAAGTTCATCGAGGACTTCGCCGTGGTCATCGTCTACAAGGGCTGATCCGAGTCCGCCTCCGGCGCGGTTTTGCGCCGGTAATGGTCGAACAACCCGGCATCCTCTCCCTGCTGGATGCGTTCGCGGAAATTGAGCGCGATCCGTTCCGAGCGCGCCTTGGCCATCTGGGCGACGGGTCCATCGAAGAGCTCATCCACGGTGGAATGGAACAGCTCAACCCACCGGACGAAGTGCGCCGTCTCCAGTGGATGCCGCATGTGCAGGTGGAAGTGCGGCATCAACGGGCTCGACTGGTAGCTGGTGGCTCCCAGGAGAAGCGTTTCCCAGAAATCGTAGAGCTTGGGCAGGTGCGTCGGCAGATCGATCCGCGCCACCTCGGTGAAAAGGAAACCGATGACAGGATCGACCAACGCCTTCGCGTAGAAGGCGTCGACAAGCCGGCGGATGTCGTCGCGGTTGCAGATGTCGTGGGGCACTTGGTTGAAGGAGCATCGCGCCGAATTCCATTTCGACGAAGCAGAAGGTTTGGGGCGGCGCCCCGTTTCATCGCGAACTTGCTTCCCGTCGGGCTTGCCTGATTTCTTCAGGCCAATGAAGCCGCCATCGCCGCCGCCGAGGGTTGTCTCCCTGTTGCCAAGCTGCACGGAGATCGTCTGCGGCCTCGGGATGCAGGCTCTTCTGGTGGGGCGGTCGCACGAGTGCAACTTCCCGCCCGAGATCGCCGGACTGCCGGTCTGCACCCGTTCGCGGATCCACGCGGACGCCCCGAGTGCTGCCATCGACCGCGAGGTGAAACAGCGTCTGAAGGACGCCCTCTCGCTCTACGAGATCGACGTCCCGATGCTGCGGCGTCTCCGGCCTGACATCGTGTTGACGCAGGCCCAGTGCGAGGTTTGTGCCGTGTCGCTGCCCGAGGTGGAGGCCGCCCTGGCCGCCGAGATCGGTTTTCAGCCTAGGATCGTTTCCCTGAGCCCGAAGCGCTTCACCGACCTGTGGACCGACCTCCGGCAAGTCGCCGAGGCCATCGGCGTGGCGGACGGCGGCAGGGAATACGTCCAGACGCTCAAGGGAAGGGTGGCCGACGTCATCGTCCGCGTCTTCCAACTGGCCAAGCGCCCCAAGGTCGTCTGTCTCGAATGGCTTGATCCCCTGATGACCGCGGGCAACTGGATCCCGGACATCGTCGAACTCGCCGGAGGCACCAACCTCCTCTCGTCCCGGGGAGCCCATTCGCCCTGGATCGACTGGGCGGCCGTTTCGAAGGCGGATCCCGACGTGATCGTGGTCATGCCTTGTGGATTCGACATCGCCAGGACGCGGCGCGAATTGGCCATCCTCACAGGGCTGCCGGGTTGGGGGCAATTGCGGGCGGTGAAGGACAAGCGGGTGTTCTTGGTCGACGGCGACGCCTTCTTCAATCGGCCCGGGCCGCGGTTGGTCGATTCCGTCGAAATGCTCGCCGAAGTGTTCCACCCGGTCCTGTTCCCGAAGCCGGACTACGAAGGTAAAGGCTGGGAAAGGATCTGAGAAGGGCACGTCCCGGAGCGCGTCGCCATAATTCCTTGAGGGACGGGCGAATCCCGGTCGCGCAGGAATTCCCGTTGATCTCGGACGGGGTGCTTGTGGCAGGGTGGGGAAGTCCCGTCTGAACAAACAGCCGCCGCTCTGCGTCCGTAAGAACTCTAATCGCGAACACCATGCGCATCTTCATCCTCTCATTCCTGGTCGCCCTGACCCTGGTCCGGCCGGCACACGGGCAGTCCTCGGCGGCGATCCCCCTGAATGCCGGCGATCACGTCGCCCTCATCGGCAATGCCTTGCCCGACCGGATGCAGCACACCGGCTATCTGGAGACGTTGCTCCTGACCAAATTCCCCAAGCACCAACTCGTCTTCCGCAATCTCGCCGCGTCTGGCGATGAAGTGGTCACGCGGCATCGTTCGGAGAATTTTGGAACGCCCGACGACTGGCTCACCCGGGTCAAGGCCGACGTGATCCTCGCGTTCTTCGGCTACAACGAATCGTTCCAGGGTGAGGCTGGTCTGGTGAAGTTCCGTGCGGATCTCGACAAGTGGATCAAGGAGTCGAAGGCGAAGAACTATTCCGGCAAAGGTTCGCCGCGGATCGTCCTCTTCTCGCCCATCGCCGCCGAGAAGCATCGCGACCCGAACTTCGCCGATCCCGCTCCGGCCAACGCCAACCTTGTTCTGTATTCGGCCGCGATGGCTGAAGTCGCCAAGGCGAACGGCGTTCCCTTCATCGGCCTGTTCAAGCCCAGTCAGCAGCTTTACGCCGCCGCCGCGGCTCAGGGCGCGTCGCTCACGATCAATGGGTTTCTCCTCGGCGAGGCCGGTGACAAGGCCCTCGCGTCCGTCATCTACCAGGGACTCGTCGGTGAAGCCGCTCCGGCGTCCGGCGCGGAAGGCCCCTCCTCCAGTTTCGAAAAGCTCCGCACCGCCATCAACGAGAAGAACGCGATGTGGCATTCCCGCTACCGCACGATCGACGGCTACAACGTCTACGGCGGCCGTTCCGCCATGGCGTATCTTCCGGGCAAGGGCGGTTCCATTTCGGACCGGCAGGCGCCCGCGCCCTACACGTCCAACTACAAGGTCATGCAACAGGAGATGGCCGTGCGCGATGTCATGACGGCCAATCGCGAGAAGCGCGTCTGGGCCGTGGCTGGCGGCGGCGACCTGGTCGTGATCGATGACAACCTTCCGCCCGTCGCTCCGGTTCCAACCAACAAGCCCGGTCCGAAGGAAGATGGTTCGCATGTCTTCCTCAACGGCCAGGAAGCGATCGCCAAGATGACCATCCACTCCGGCATGAAGGTGAACCTCTTCGCCGACGAGAAGCAGTTCCCCGAACTCATCAACCCGGTCCAATCGGCCTGGGATGCCAAGGGCCGCCTCTGGGTCGCCGTGTGGCGCAACTACCCCGAACGCACGCCCTGGAGCAAGGAGGGCGACAGCCTCCTCGTCTTCGAGGACACGGATGGCGACGGCAAGGCCGACAAGATGACCAAGTTCCTCGACGACTTGAACGCCCCGACCGGCTTCCAGTTCCACAAGGACGGCGTGCTCGTCGTGCAGGCTCCGGACGTGTGGTTCGTCCGTGATACCAATGGCGACGGCAAGGCCGACACCCGCGAGCGCGTGCTCATGGGCATGGACTCGGCCGACTCGCACCACACGGCGAACGCCATCTGCCATGACCCCGGTGGCGCGATCTATCTCAGCGACGGTGTCTTCCACCGCACGCAGGTCGAGACCGCCAGCGGCCCCGTCCGCAACAACGACGCCGCCATCTACCGCTACGAGCCGTTGACCGCGAAGTTCGAGACCTACATCGCCTACGGCTTCGCGAATCCCCATGGCCGCGTCTTCGACCGCTGGGGCAACGACTTCGTGACCGACGCCACGGGCAACAACACCTACTTCGGCGCGGCCTTCAGCGGACGCATCGACTACCCGGCGAAGCATGCCGGCATGAAGGAGTTTTGGAACCGCCCGTCGCGGCCCTGTCCTGGCACCGGCATGATCTCCAGCCGTCACTTCCCCGACGAGTTCCAGGGGAATTTCCTCAACCTGAATGTCATCGGCTTCCAGGGCATCTTCCGCGTGAAGGTCGACGAGGAAGGCTCCGGCCTGAAGGGGGAGACTCTCGAGAATCTGGTTTCCTCCAGCGACCCGAACTTCCGTCCCTCGTCGATCAGCACCGGACCCGACGGCGCGCTCTACTTCACCGATTGGCACAACACGATCATCGGCCACTTGCAACACCACCTCCGCGACCCGAACCGCGCCGTGGGACTTGGCCGCATCTATCGCATCACCTACGAGGGCCGCCCGCTGCTGACGCCGAAGAAGATCGACGGCCAGCCGGTCGAAGCGTTGCTCGAACTTCTGAAGGAGCCGGAGAACGGCGTTCGCGAACTCGCCAAGGTGGAGCTTTCCAAACACGACAGCACCAAGGTCGTCGCCGCGACCAAGAAGTGGGCCTCCAGCTTGGACAAGTCCGACAAGGAGTATGAACACCACATGATGGAGGCCCTGTGGGTCCACCAGTGGCACAACAGCGTCGATGCCGGGTTCCTCAACCGGATGCTGGCCTCGTCCGACCACCGTGCGCGCGCCGCCGCCGCCCGCGTCCTCTGCTACTGGCGCGATCGCGTGCCCAATGCCCTCTCGCTTTTCGGAAAACTCGCCGAAGATGCCCATCCGCGCGTCCGTCTTGAAGCCGTCCGCGCCGCGAGCTTCTTCAACGTCTCCGAAGCCGCCGACGTCGCGTTGGCCGCGTTGAAGTCCCCGACCGATTACTACCTCGACTACACGCTGAAGGAGACGCTCCGCCAGTTGGATCCCGTCTGGCGCAAGGCCATCGCGTCGGGAAAGCCGATCAGCTCGGGCAACCCGGCCGGCTTGAACTACCTCGTCGGCGGATTGACCACGCCTGAACTGCTCAAGGTGCCGAAGACCGAGAACGTCCTTGCCGGCATCCTCAAGCGGGCTGACGCGTCGGCCAACGACCGAATTGAAGCCCTCGACGGCTTGGCCAAGATCCGCAAATCCACCCGGCTCACCGAACTCTTCGCGTCGATCGATTCGGCGGATGCATCTTCGGTCGCGGTGCTCGCCAGCCTTCTGCCGACGCAACCTGCGACGGAGCTGAAGTCCTTCCGTGACCGGCTCGCGAAACTCGCCTCCTCTGGCCGGACCCCGGCCGTCCGGCACTACGGTTGGGCCACGCTCGTGACCACCGACGGCGGCTTCGACAAGGTCTGGGCCGACGCCGAGAAGTCGGCCGCGACCCTCGCTGAATTGCTCTCCGGCATTCCGCTGATCGTGGATCCCGAGATCCGCGGCAAGGCCTACGCCCATGTGAAGCCGCTTCTTTCGGCTCTTCCCGCCGACCTCGTCGCCGCGGCCAAAGCCAACGCCGGCGCGAAGGGTCGTTTCGTCCGGATCGAACTTCCCCGCCGCGGCACGTTGACCTTGGCCGAAGTGCAGGTGGCCAGCGGTGGCCGGAACGTCGCTCTCGGCGGCAAAGCCACACAGTCCAGCACGTCCAACAACGGCGTTGCTTCCAGGGCCATCGACGGCCGCACCGAAGGGGCCTACTCCGACACCGGCACCCAGACCCACACGAACGAGAACGAGCGGAATCCCTGGTGGGAACTCGATCTCGGCGCGGACTACGCTATCGATTCGATCACCGTCTGGAACCGCCGTGACGGCGAGCTCGGCAAACGCCTCGAAGGCTTCACGCTCACCGTGCTCGACGGAAACCGTGGCGAAGTCTACCGCAAGACAGGTGTTCCGGCTCCCGATGTGAACGTGGCCCTCGCCGTCGGCAACGACTCCATCGGCAGCCTCCAACGCGCCGCGATCCGCGCGGCCGTCAGCATGGGCCGCGAGCCCGCCGCCGTGTTCACCGCGCTGGGCGGCCTCATCGGCAAGGGCGAGCAGGTCGTCGCCGCCGCACAGGGCATCCGGGCCCTTCCCCGTGACACCTGGCCCAAGCCAGCCGGCGGCGCCGTGGCGACGTCGTTGCTCGGCTGGGCCAAGACGGTCCTTGTCGGCCAGCGCACGTCGCAGGATTACGTCGAAACCGTGCAGGTGGCGAACGACCTTTCGGGATTGCTCCCGGCCGACCAGGCCGGTGCCTTGCGCAAGGAGTTGAAGGCCTACCGCGTCGACGTCTACGTCGTCCGCACCGTGCGTGAGCAGATGCGCTACGACACCCCGCGCATCGTCGTGGAGGCCGGCAAGGCCTTCGAGATCATCGTCGAGAACGACGACTTCATGCCGCACAATCTCGTCGTGGTGAAACCCGGCGCCCGCGAGGCTGTCGGCAAAGCCTCGGCGACGATGACGCCCGACAAGCTGGACCGTTCCGGCCGGGCTTTCGTGCCGGATTCAACGGACATCCTGGCCGCAACCAAGTCGATCGAAGCGGGTCAGCGGGCCACGCTGAAACTCACCGCCCCGACCACCCCGGGCGACTACGAATACGTCTGCACGTTCCCCGATCACTACCAGATGATGTGGGGCCGCCTCGTTGTCACAAAGGACGTGGACGCCTACCTGCTGGCCAACCCCGTGGCCAACCTCCCGAAAGCCGGAGCCCAGGAGCACAAGCACGACTTCTGAGTCGGGACGACGAAATGGCCCGGACTGCGGATGCCCCCGGGGTTAAAGCGCCGAAGGCGCGGCAGAAAGTAGCCCACAGCGTGAGCCGTGGGTGCGGATCGGAAGAATGACAAGCCCCGGAGGGGCGAAAGAACGAGCTGACCTTGGAGCCAGCGAAACCTTCTGCCGCCCCTCCGGGGCTGGGGAGTTTCGGGGATCGCTGACCCACAGCTCACGCTGTGGGCTGCTTTCTTCCGGCGCTCCGCGCCTGAAGAAAGAACGCGCTCCGCCTCCTCGCGTCGGGGGCTACGGGCAATGAATTCGTGTCCCTTCGTGGTTCACGTCTTCGGCTTCTGCGCGTCGTCGAGCACCTGTTGGAAGCGTTCCATGAATACGCGTTCGTTGCTGAGCATCTCCTGGGTGATCTCCACTTCCACCGTGCCCTGCTTGGCCCGGGTGGCGAGGAGTTCCTCGGCGGTGCGGAGATGGTCGCGCTGCTGCGTGGCCAGATCCTTCAACGACGCCATGGTGCTGTGGATCATCTCCAGCTCATGCGAGAGGCTGTCGATCTTGCCCGTGATCGCCGCGTCGTGGACGACGCCGGCGTTACGGCGGAGATCTTCACCCAAGGCTTTCAACCCCTCCCCAAGCTGCGCGCCGATCTTCTCCATGCCGGCGGTCGAGGCAGGCGCGGCGGCAGGAGGTGTCGTCGCCGCGATGACGCGGGTGAGACGGTCTTCGAGCGTGGTGCGGAGCGATTCGAGGCTCTGGCCGAGCGAGCTGACATCCAACACAAGCGGCTCCTTGGGACGCGCCGCCGCCGAGGCCAGAGTCGTCTGGATGGATTCGAGCCCGGCCTGGAACTGCGCGAGCTGGGCCACCAGGCGACCGACTGGATCGCCCTGGTCCACGCCCCGGGTGAACTGGTTTCGTTTGAAGGTCTTCTTGATGTCCGCCCAACGCGCGGCTTCGTCGGGCTTGAGTTCGCCGATAAGTTCCTTGAAGCGGAGCAGGTTCGCCTCGGCCCCGGTGGTCAGCGTCTGGGATTCGCCCCGGTAATGGCCGACGACGAGCGCGCGGACTTCGTCGTCGTCCATGATGGCGACGACCTTCTCCGCGAGGCGGTTCATGTTGCGGTAGGAGCCTTGGAGCTTGAAGGCGGGCTCGGTCCGGAACTCGTCGGCCTGGCCGGCGGAGGCGATGTATTCCTCGTTCACCCGCATGACGACGTCGCGGACGGCGACGAGTTTCTTCAACACGGAGAGCACTTCGTCCAGCTCCTGCGCGGAATAGGTTCCCTCCAAGCCCTCGGCCGTGCGCTGGCCCGTCTCGGCCATGCGGATGAAGGCGCGGATGTCGCCCTGGCTGCGGACGGCGAGCGGGGCGAGGGTGGCGTTGGAGGTGACGGCGTTTTCGAGGTAACTGGCGCGGAACCATTCGGCGTTGCCGCCGATGATGTCGCCCAGGTTGTAGGTGTCGGCGCGGTTCGCGAGCATGTCGGGGATTTTGAACTTCAGCCCGCTCTCGGTGTAGGGATTGCCCGCCATGACCACGACGACCTTGCGGCCGCGCAGGTCATAGGTGCGGGACTGCTTGCGCCAGACGCCCTCGATCTTCCGCTGGCCGTCGCAGAGGGAGATGAACTTTTGCAGGAACTCCGGGTTGCAGTGCTGGATGTCATCCACGCAGATCAACGCGTTGTCGCCCATCTCCAGCGCGAGGTTCAGCTTGGAGATCTCCTCGCGGGCGGCGGCGTTGGGCGCCTCCTCGGGATCAAGTGAGGTGACGGCGTGGCCGATGGCCGGGCCGTTGATCTTCACGAAGACGATGCCGAGCCGGCTGGCGACGTATTCGAGCAGCGTGGTCTTGCCGTAGCCGGGCGGGGAAATGAGGAGCAACAGGCCCATCAGATCCGTCCGCTTGGCCGCGCCGGCCGCGCCGATCTGCTTGGCGAGGTTGTCGCCGACCATCGGGAGATAGACGCGGTCGGTGAGCTGGTTGCGGACGAAGGACGAGAGGACGCGCGGCTTGAATTCGTCGAGCCGGAGCCGCTTGCGTTCGCGGTCGAGCAACTGCCCCTTGATCCGGTGATACGCCTCGAAGCGCGGTGCGGCCTCGGTCTCGAAACGACGCAGGCGCGCGGTAAAGTCGAGGTAGTCGAAGGTGTAGCGATTGGCTTCGATGCGCGAATGCGCGCCGCGCATGGCTTCGAGCACGCGGCGGGATTCGGCATGGACGGCCGCGCGCGGCAGGGCGTCGCCGCAGAAGAGGATGGCGGTGGTTTCTTCGAGGTGCGACGTGGCCGCCGGCGTGAGGAGGCGGACATCCGCTGAAGCCGTTGAGGCCGCGTCCGCCTCGTTACCTCGACGGCTACCGGATAGAAGGAATCCCTTCACCCAGTCGCGCACGAGTTCCAGCTCGCTGGAAGGATGGCCGTTCAACGCCGCGCGGGCGGCGGCGAAGGTGTCGTCGCGGCCCTTGGCGACGAGGTGCTGTTGGAACGCCGTGGCAAAGTGGTCGGCTTCGCGCGTGACGGTGAAGGTCTCGCCGTCGCTCAGCTCGTGGAACAGGTATTCGCCGGCTTCGGCGGACAGCGTCTCGGGATAGAGCGGCTGGGTTTTCAGGAACTCGCCGATGAGTTTCTGGAGCGCGGCGACGTAGCCCTGCTGGACTGGATCGCCAGGGAAGAGCCGGTTGCGTTCGCCGAAAGCCGCAAGCTTCGCAGTCCAGAGCGTGCGGGTTTCAGCGGGGCAGAAGCGGCTCCAGTAAACCACCGCGCAAGCCCGTGCTTCGGGGCGGAACCGGGCGCGTTGCAGGGCGAGATGCGTCTCGGCCAGCACGGAGAAAATGCGCGAGCCGTCGAGGTCGTGGAGGCCCTTGGTGTAGCCGTCCTGATAACGCGCGGCCATGAACTCCTGCACGGCGACGAGACGCTGGTCTTCGGAGAGGGCGAGGAAGTCCTCGAGCTTGGAAGAGTTCAACATCTGCCACGCGAGATACTCGGCGCGGTAAACGTCGGCGTTCTCCGAGATCACTTCCTGATCCCAGACCTGGCGGGTGGCCAAGTAGTCGGCATCGGTGATGGCGTCGAAATACTTCGTGCTCGTCAGGTGGAAGTGCGGCTGGCCTTCGCGTTGGACGATGGTCAGGTCCAGCGGCTGGGTGTTGACGTTGAACTTGTGTTTGCCGAGCTGGATGACGGACGTGCCATCGACGAACAGGTCCTGCCTGTCCTTGAGCTGCCGCACCGCGTCCTGCTGCACGGTCTTGAGCCGGCCCTGCAGGTCGTCGGCCTTCACCGAATCGCCCAACTCCAGCAACTGCTCGATCGTTTCGCGGACCTTCGCCGTCATCAGGTCCGACGCCATGTAGGTGTGGATCTCCTCCAGCGACTTGAACCCGGCGAGGCGGTTCTGGATGACCTTGAGGATGCGTTCGGCGGCGGTCAGGAGCGCGCCGGCGCGTTTGTTGCGCTGCTCGACGAGCGCGATCTTCCGCTGCTCGAAGGCTTCGTAGAATTCCGTGCGGCGGTCGGAAAGCTGGACGGTGTATTCGTCGAACCCGGCGAACGCGCCCTCCATCTCCTCAAGCTGGACGGTGAGGCGGTTGAGATACTCGTCACACTTCTCCGGCGTGTCGCAGAGGTCGAGGTAGCTGGAAGCCGACTGGCCGAGGAGCTTGAGCTGGGCGTTGAACTGGGCCGCGCCTTCTGTTGCGACCAGCGCCTGGAGGTGCTTCTTCAGCGCCGCCTTCACCTGGTTGAGCGTCGAATAGACCGCCGTGACGCTGTCGATGATGCGTGTCGTCTCGGTGGCGTCGTCGATCTTCAGGCTGTTGACGATCTCGATGAGCATCTCCAGCTCGCCGCCCGCGTCGGCCACGGCCTTCTCCAGCTTCCGGCCGTCGGCGACCTTCGCGATCTTGTCCACGGCGGCGAGGTGTTCAACGGCCTGCTTGCGGTAGGGCTCGAGCGCCTCGGGCTTCAGCAGGAATTTCACGCACAAGGCGGAAAGCTCGGCGAGTTGTGCGATGACGGCCTTCTCCAGCGTATCGAGAGCGGCGAGATCGATGTAGCGGACTTCTCGCGTGGTGATCAGTTCGCCGCGGAGATGGCGGAGCGCGGCGAGGTTGTGAACGAAGTCCTCCAGCTTGGAGAACGCGGCCCGGCGCGCGGCCTGGAACCGTTCCTCGCAACGCTTCTTCACGTCGGCAATGCGCAGCACGGCCTCGTGCTGGAGCCGGCGGACCTTGGCGAATTCATCCACCGCCTTGTCCGCGATCTCGCGGAGCCGCTGGAGCGCGTCGTTGATCTGGAAGCCATCCGGGCTCGTGAGCCACGGATACGCATCAAGCATCGCGGTGCAGCGGCGCACGAGGTCGGAATACAGCTCGGCGTAGGGCGTGTCCTTGCCGGCCAGAGTGAGCACCTCGTTGCACTCGGCCAGGCAGCGGACCACGTCCTTGTTGCCGACCTGGTAGAGGAAGGCGTCCTTCTGGCCGGAAGGTTCGAAGCCGAGTTGGTAGAAGGGCGTCTGCCGAAGCTGGATCTGGTGGTGCTTCTGCGGCACGTCGTCCGCGCGGAAGAGGATGAGCTGGCCGTTGGGGAACAGCGCGAAGCCGTGGCAGGCGATGCGTTCCTCCACCTTCTGCTCGATCAACCGGTAGGGCAGCAGGACGTGTTCGCCGGAGGCGCGGCCGTGGAAGACGTAGAGCGAATCCTCGCCGTTGGGCGAATGGACCACGCGCTCCAAGATCAGCCCGGTTTCCTTCGCGTCGAAACGCTTCAGCTCGCCGGTGCCGAGGTAGTAGCCGTCGGGGAAGATCAGGCCGTGTTCCTCCGGCAACCGCACGCAGGCGTCGCCGATGGAGTCCACGCGCACGACGGAGCGGAGCTTCTCGTTGAAGATGAAGAAGCGGGCGGCGGTTTCCTTGTAGGGGCGGACCTTGAGCAGGACCAGGTGGTCCAGCTCCGCGAAGGCGATCTCGGCGTCGTCCACCTTCTGGTGCCGGTCGTCCACCGGCTCCGAGTAGATGCCCTCGCCGGTCGCGGTATTGTCCTCGACCTTGATGGTGAGGTCGCCACCGACGCACTCGACGAAGACGCGTTCCGCGATGGAGACGTGCGGATGGTCGCCGTAGCGGTAGGACTCGCGGTCGGGCGTATGCCAGCGGAAATCGTGCGTGGGCGGATAGCCGACGCGGCGGTATTCGGCCTCGGAGCGGCCGTCGAGGTAGCGGAGGTTGCCGTCGTTGAAGGCCCACTTGAAGACGGCGTAGTCGTTCAGCGACGCGCCGGTGCCGAACTTGGCGTAGAGGTTCCCGCCGATGACCGCGAACTTCCGGAATGCGGTCTTCTCATAGACGTTGTAGAGGCGCTTGAAGTCGGTGACGAACTGCTTGTCCTGGAGCGGCTCCAGCGACTCCTCCTGGAACCCGCCCGTGGCCTCGTCGCGCCGGTAGATGGCGAAGACGTCCGCCAGATCCATCTCCTTCTTGAGGCCGAAACGGACGTTGAAGGCGAAGAGGAACCGGCCGTGGCCCAGCGGGACCATGTCGCGCGGCATGCAGTTGTGCGCGGTGGTGACACGGTCTGCCTGGAGGAGCTTTGATTCGACCCGCCCGAAGACCTCCTGCCGTCGGGCGTCGAGCCGGCCCATGCGCTCGCGCAACGTCGCCGAGTTCGCCGCCAACCGTTGCCGGATGATCTCGTAGGTTGCGCCCGCGAGGGTGGAGGCGGCAGGAGCGGCTGCGGGCTGGGCTGTTGGATTGGGTTCAGCCATGAGTGCGGGGAGCCAAGTGATGGTGCTCGGCGCCGAAATGTGTATGCCCTGAGGCCGATTGATTCTTTGGCTTCAAGGTCGAACTCCTGGCGCAGCGCCTTCGTAGCCTTCAGCGATTCGATCCTGTGCGGCTTTGAGGAGGGCCGGATAGCTCGGGTTAAACATCACAGACACGGATTTGTCCAGCTGCGCGGAAACTTGGCTCAACGCGACGAACTCAGCGTTGTGCCGAAGGGTCAGTGTGTCTTCGTCGCCATCGAAGAAGCGGGACATGAACTCGTAGAGAACGAGCGCTTCGTCTTTGGTCAGACTGATTGTTACGCAATCGTTCATGCGATGATTCCGGTCAGGTGTAATGTGAACACGCTCACGCTTTCACGGCCGTCTCCGCCTTCATCTCGCCCAAGCCCTTCTCCTTCACCAGGGCCAGGGCGGACTTGATGGTGGACTTCACGCCCGCGTCGTCGGTGGAGGCGACGAGTTTGGCGAGCAGGGCGGGACGGAAACGTTGCATTTCAAAACAGGGTTTCAAATCCGGCGGCGCGGAAGTGTCTGTCGTTGGTAAAGACGGTGGCGATCCCCAGCCGCCGCATCACGGCGAAGGAGACCTGGTCCACGATGCCAGCCGAGTCGGCTTCGCCGCGGATGTAGGCGTTCCAAGCGACAGACCAATCTTCTTCGGTCGGCAAGATCAGGCATCGCTCCGCTTCGAGTCGCTGCTTCAAGCGGATGACCGACGGGCGATACGGCCGACGGGCGGCGGCATTGCCACACTCCAGCAGGACATACGCGCTCGTGACCAGTTCCGCCCCGGCCGCCTGCAATCCAGCAAGGCCGACCGTTGCCGCAGTGTGCCATTGGTCGGTCCTGTCCCAGACGGCCAGCAGGCCGATGGTATCGAGGAAGACCGTCATGGCTGATGCTCGTTGTGCCGGGCCGCGACGTCGGTTTCGCCGGTCTCGTAGCGTTCGGACAGAATGGCGTAGATGGCGGCCATGCCTTCCTTCATCGGTTGGCGCGCAAGGGTGGTGCGGGGCTCAAACTCAACTTCCGTGTTTTCCGGAAGCTCGACCTTTTCCAAAGGACGAAAGACGCCCTGCTCAAAGACCGCGTGGATCGTTTTCATGGGTTACTTGTATCACTTGGCTTCTTGGCGGGCGAACTCCGTCATGCCTTCACCACCGTCTCCGCCTTCACCTCTCCCATTCCCTTCTCCTTCACCAGGGCCAGGGCGGACTTGATGGTGGACTTCACGCCCGCGTCATCGGTGGAGGCGACGAGTTTGGCGAGCAGGGCGGACAACGTGAGGTTTTTCAGGTCCTCGGTCTTGAGGCCGAAGTCGGCGACCCATTGGCGGAGCTGGGTCTTGAAGTGCTCGGGGTCGCCGTTGAAGAAGGTCTCCTTGATGTCGGTGAGCGTGGCGCTGTTCTGCACCATGCGGTCCACGGACTTTCCGGTGCCGATGCTGCGGACGATCTTCTCGAAGAAGTCGTTCTCGCCGCCGACGATGTCGATCTTGGCGGTCTTGAGCGCCTCGGAGACGACCTGGGC
>JAYTUE010000071.1:0-9458 GCA_043744715.1 Verrucomicrobiota bacterium
GCGCCGGGCCGCTTGCCGCCTTGGTTCACGGCGATGGCGATGTCGTTCGAGACTTTGAGAAAGGGGATCACGCCCGAGCTTGCGCCGTTCGTCCCGTGGATGTGCGCGCCCGCACCGCGGATCGCCGTCCACGAGCAGCCGAGGCCGCCCGCCCATTTCGAGAGATGCGAAAAGCGACGCCACGTCTCGGTGATGTCCTCGATGCTGTCGCCGCAATAGAGCAGGTAGCAGCTGGAGAGCTGGCTGGTGGGCGTGCCGGAATTGAACAGCGTGGGGGTGGAGCTGCAGGCGCGGCGCGACTTGTAGACTTGGTAGAAATCGACGGCGCGGCGTTCCTTCTCCGGTTCCAGCAGCGCGAGGCCCATGGCGACTCGCATCCAGAAGACCTGCGGGGCTTCGAGGCGCTGCTTGCGGTTGGTCACCACGTCGGCACGGACGTGGATGAGATACCGGTCGTAGAGCGTCTGGAGGCCGAGGAAGTCGAACGCGAGGTCGGCGTAGGGATCGAGCGCGTCGGCCAGTTTATTCAGGTCGAAGGCCGCGAGGCGCGCGTCCATCCGGCCGGCTTCGATGCCGCGCGGGATCGCGGCGAGGAAGGCTCGTCGGTGCGCGTCTTTGATCCGGGCCATGCCGTCGGCGACGCACCAGGGAAGAGTTTCCTCGTAGATGAACGTGAGCAGGATGCGCCCTGCGAAGAAGCGGCTGTCGGCGTCGAGGTCGAGGAGCGACTTGGCGTTGAGCACGATGGTCTCGCGGCGTTCGGAGGACGAGAGGTCCAACGACACGCTGCGGAGGAGGCGTTCGGCGAGCTGGTCGTGATCGAGCGCGAGCTGGAGACCGAGCCGCGCGAAGGCGACGCGGGCGCGCACGTCGGCGAGGAGTTCCGCCGGGACCAGCTCCGGCTGTTCGGGCGCTGGATGCTGGCGGACGGCCTCCACTTCGCGCAGGGCGACGCGGCGGGCGCGTTCGCGGGCATGGGCCAGGGCGACCTTCGGATGGCCCAGCTCGATCAGCAGATCCTCCACGAGCGCGCAGAGATCCTCGTGATGGAGGAGCGACGGCTTCTCCTGGCGCAGGCGGAACTCGACCTCCGCCCGGAGCTGTTCGGGCAGATTGCTGGCGGGTGCGTTGGCGATGACACACGCTCGCTGGACGGCGTCCTCGATCTTGTCGCCACGCCAAGGAACGATCTGTTCGGGCGTGCCGGGCAAGGCGGGCTCGATGATGCGGGGCAGGTCCGGCAGGACCTCGGCGACGGCGGGAAAGAGTTCGGTCGTGGGCATGGCTTTGAAAGGGGTTGGGGCAAGGAATTCACGGATCATCGCGGATTGCCCCGCGAAAATCCGTGCGATCCGGGTCGGGTCGTCAAACGAGGTCGTCTTCGGCGGTGTTCTTCACGCTGCCGCTGGTCTGGTATTCGGTGACGCGCGTCTCGAAGAAGTTCTTCTCCTTCTTCAGGAAGATGACTTCGTCGAGCCACGGGAACGGGTTCGTCGTCACGGTGCCGAGAGGATCAAGACCGAGGCTGGTGAGGCGGCGGTCGGCGTTGTAGTCGACGTAGTCGAGGAACTCCTTCTGCGTCATGCCCACGCCGTCTTCCGGCAGGCAGTCGCGCACGAAGTCCTTCTCCAAGGCCACGCCTTCGCGCATGAAGTCGCGCAACTCTTCGCGGAAATCGGCCGTCCAGATGAGCGGGTTTTCGCGGATGAGCTCGGTGAGCAGATAACGTCCGAGAGCGATGTGGTTCGACTCGTCGCGCAGGGTGTATTGGAACATCTGGCCGACGCCGGTCATCTTGTTCTGCCGGTAGAGCGAGAGGATCATGGCGAACAGCCCGTAGAACTGCGTGCCTTCCATGACCTGCGTGATGCCGAAGAGGGCCTTGGCGAACTTGCGCTGGTTTTCGACGATCGTGAGATCGAGGCCGCGCTTCAGCTCGGGCATGTGCCGCGTGATGAACTCGTTCTTCGCGCGGATGCTGGGGATGTCGTTGAACTTGGCGGTGACCTCGTCCTGGTCGATGTCGAGGCTGCCGATGATGTGCAGGAGGGAATCCATGTGGATGGATTCCTCGGCGATCCAGCGGAGCACGGCGTGCTTCAGCTCGGCGGCGGTGAGGTTGTCCTCGATCGCGTGCAGGACGCTGTCGCCCACGATGCCTTCGGCCGACGAGAAATAGCCCACGCCCATCTCGATGATCCAACGCTCCTTCGGTTTCAGCGCGCCGGAGTTCCACTGGGTGCAGTCCTTCGTCATGTCGATGACGTCCGGCTCCCAGTGGTTTGCCTTCATCTGTTTGTAGATGCGGTAGGCCTCGGGATATTTGAGCGGAAGGACGTTCAGCTCCGGCGTGCGGGGGCCGTTGATGACGCGCTTGGCGTCCTTGCGGGCGCGGGCCTTCTCGCGGTCGAGCCGGAAGGTCTTCCCACGGAATTCATAGACGACGAAACGCCCGTCCTGGCGTTCGGCGAAGTCGAGGGGATCCGGCGCGGGCGGAGCGGTGGACGATATGGGTTCGGCGATGACGTTCATGGTAAATTGTTTCTCGGCGCGCACCAACGCGGCCTGGTGCGTGGGCCGGCGAAAAAACGCCGTTCCCCACGCAGGCGATGACGAGACGCCCGCGACTGGAAACGGCCAGCCCGATCGCCCCATCCGGTCCTTGGCGGGACCGTTGGTCCGGGCAACGGCCCGGACGGATGAGTGTGCGAAAGCAGGCCTTCTGGCTCCGGGGTCGTTCTACTCGGCCCGCCTTACCAATCCCGATTGGGACAGTGGCTTCAGAGGCTTTTCGTCTCCCGCTACAGCGGCGCAACCGCGCGGGATTGAGCCGTTTCCAGCCGCACCCGCTTCCCTATTCTCCTCCGACCGTGACCGGAGGCACTTTCGCGCATTTCCTACAACTAATGGTAGGCCCATCAAAGAACTGCCCTCGTAATGGATGGTCAAGCTCTTGAGGTCAAGGCGTCTTTCCCCCAGTTTTTGTTCGTAACTCGCGCTTGCATTCGGCGCTCGAAATCAGGCGCACCTGAAGGCGTTGGCCCGCTTGCAATACAGGCCCGGTTGGTCAGCCTTAGAGCATGCTTCCGCAAGATTCTCCAGGGCGCCTGTTCGCCTGCGTGTTGTCGTGCCTGACCGCTCTCAAGGTTGTTGGAGCGGTCGTCCCGGCTCCGCAGCGGTTCATCCAGGAAGTCTCCCATCAGGCGACCAACGTTGCGGCTGCTCAACTGGTGACCGTCGGCGGCGGCAAACCCAGGGTGTTCGCCGGAGGCGCCTGGCTTGAGCGGGAAGGGGAGCGGTGGAGCGAGGTCGGTAAAGCCTGGCGCTCGGATCGCGACGGCGAGTTCGTCTTTCCCAACCCTGCCGGTGACCCCGTTTTGGCGATGGCCATTCCGTGGCGCGACGTCGTTCAAGTAATCCATGTGGGCTCGAATTCGATCGTTGCCACCCGGTCCGCTCTTCTTCGTCACTCAGTCTCCGGGATCGACGCCGTGCCGCTGCCGCCGGGAGCGATTGTCCAGCAACTCGCCGTATCACCTTCCGGACAGCTCGTCCTGGCCTCCAGCCACGGACTGTTTCAACAGGCGGGGGCTGGATGGGAAACGATCCGGCCATTCGACTCCGGCGGACGGCTCTGGGCCTCGACCAACGTCCTCGGCGTGGCCTTCGATTCTTTCGGGCAGCTGTGGTTCGCGTCGAAGGCGGGCGTTGGTTGCCGCACCGCCGCCGGTTGGAAGTTTTACGAAGGGCGCGACGGGCTTCCTTGGAACGAGTTTACAGGGATGGCCGCCGGGCCGGACGGGATTATCTGGTTTGCCACCCGCCTTGGTGCGATTCGCTGGGAGGCCGGGAAGTTCCATTACCGGCAAGGGCCGCGCTGGTTGCCGAGTGACGACGTGCGCCAGGTCGCCGTGACGCCCGATGGTGACGCGCATTTCGCCACGGCGGTCGGCGTCGGCCGGATCGAACGCCGCCGGATGAGCCTGGCCGAGAAAGCGGACTTCTACGAAGGCGAGATCGCCCGGCACATCAAGCGGACTCCCTACGGTTTCGTGGCCGAAGCGGCGCTGGGCCGTGTGGCCGACCGTTCTTCGGCCAATCCACACGACAACGACAACGACGGTCTCTGGACCGCGATGTATGGAGCCGGCGAGTGCTTCGCCGTTGCGGCGACCGGTGATCTGGCGGCGAAACAAAGGGCCCGCGAAGCCTTCGAGGCGTTGCGCTTTCTCCAGAAGGTGACCCAGGGCGGCGCACCTGCGCCGCCGGTTGGCTATGTCGCGCGAACGGTCCGCTCGGTCGACCTGCCCGATCCGAATATCGGGCGGATCGCCCGCGATCTGGCGGAACAGAAGACGGATCGCCTGTGGAAAGTCTACGAACCGCGCTGGCCGAAAAGCGCGGACGGGAAGTGGTTCTGGAAGTCCGACACCAGCAGCGACGAACTCGACGGCCACTACTTCTTCTACCCGCTCTACTTCGACTTCTGCGCCGACACCGCGGTGGAGAAGGACCGCGTGCGCGAGGTCGTCCGCGATCTCACCGACCATTTGATCCGGCATGGCTTCAACCTCGTGGACCACGACGGCAAGCCGACCCGCTGGGGATTCTACGGTCCACAGTCCCTCAACACCGACCCCGACTGGTGGGGCGAACGCGGCCTGAAATCCCTCAGCATCCTAAGCTACCTGGCAGTCGCGGAACACGTCACCGGCGATCCCAAATACGCGGCCGCCGCGAGGGAGTTGATCGATCGGCACGGCTACGCGCAGAACCTGATGTTCCCCAAAGTCCAGTTCGGCTCCGGCTCGGGAAACCAGTCCGACGACGAGATGGCCTTCATGTGCTTCTACAATCTGCTCCGCTACTCGAAGGACGAGGCGCTGAAGAGCCGGGTCCGCGCTTCATTCTACAGCTACTGGAGGAACGAAGCCCCGGAGATGAACCCGTTTTTCAACTTCGCCTACGCCGCGCACTCGGTCGGCGCCTCGACCAGCAGCCCGTGGGGCGTCCACGATGTCAGCCCGGTCGGCGATTGGCTGGAGGAGTCGATGGCGACGCTGCGCGGATTCCCCCTCGACCGGCTGAACTGGCCGCATCGCAACAGCCACCGCCTCGATGTCGAGCCGCTCCGGCCGGATCAATCTCGCGACCTGTTCGATCCCCGGGACAAGACGCGGGGCCGACTGGCAAACGGCCGCGTTCTCCCGGTGGAGAACCGACATTTCAACCACTGGAACACCGATCCGTGGACCCTGGACTACGACGGCTCGGGCAGCGAGCTGGCCTCCGGAACAGTCTTTCTTCTGCCCTACTACATGGGCCTCTACCACGGATTCATCGCCAAGCCGTGAGGCGCTGGGGAAAATTCTCGGGAGATTCCGTGTGAGCCATGCGCGTGGTCTTTGTCTGAATCCCCGAACACTCCCATGCCGTTCCTCCTCCAATCCAGCCTCCGACCCGCCTTCAGCGCGGCGGTGGTGTATGAGGCGACTTCATCCGGCCACTCTGTCGTGGGCGGAGCCAATGCATTCAGTAAAAACACCGCCGCGCTGAAGACGGGCCCGCCACGGGAAAACCGTGGCTCCGGAATGTCGCCTGGGGACTGAGATTGGGACGCGGGAAATCCGGACTTGAACCGTGCCTCGCGATCCATCGACGGCGCAATTTAAGCCCGATGCACCCGGTCTTCATCCAGACAGAGCGCGCTTCCGTCGGGCCCGATGCCAGGGAGTGGACTGTGTCGTGCCGGTATGACG
The DNA here is from genome assembly GCA_043744715.1 of Verrucomicrobiota bacterium. Lineage (GTDB taxonomy): Bacteria > Verrucomicrobiota > Verrucomicrobiia > Limisphaerales > CANJSG01 > CANJSG01. Next base: position 5,760 of record JAYTUE010000071.1, read on the forward strand.
ACAAGCCGGTTTGGGGTGGGAGTTTCGGTTGGATAGACGAATGCGCCGCCATCGTGTGAGGACGATGCCCGCATCACCAAGGGGGCGGGGCTGGCCGTGCATCGGCCAGCCCCGGCTTCGTCGGCGGTTGCGTTCGCCATATCCAAGGTTCACGGCAGGCTCCATCCATTCCAATCCGGCACATGCATGGGCGCAGATTTGTAAACTGCCGTATCGCCGGCTTACAGCCGGCTGACCGTGCGGGAAGCCCAACTTGGGCACCCTGCCAGGCCCTCGCGCGGTGCGGCTCGACGGATTGAAAATCCTCGATCCAGCAGAGTGCAACTCTGCGCTGTCATCTACCCGACCCCCATCCCATGTCACTTGGTCATTCAGGACTGACCCCTTTTTGTTGCGGCAGGACGGGGTAAAGGTGTGGTCCGATGAATGGGTGCTCCAGCCCGGCGACAGCATCGAAAAGAACCAGTCGTCGACTGCGAAGATCGAGGAAAGGCTGGAACGCTCGCGTGCGCTGGTGCGCTGCATGTCGGCGCAGGCGTTCGGCTCGGTCTGGGCGCAGTTGGAGTCCAGCACCTTCCGGTTTCGCGACCCGCTGAAGAAGCGGAGGCTTTAAGGTTCCAATTTGGAACCTTAAAGCGCGGCCGCCGGGCTTGAGGATCTTCATGAGGAGCACGAGGAAGAGGGCGGCGGCGGAGACATGACGGCCACGAGTTTGCCACGACGACGTATCTCTATCGCCTCCCCCGTTTCCACCCAGCCAAGCACGGTTGCGAACGGCCCCACCAACCCACTGAAAACAGCGAGGAACCACTAACCGTGATCGGTTTTTCCCCCATCACGCCCACTCCGCGCACAGCAGCTCCGCCTGCGCGAGCACAGTCCTCACCGCCTCGTCCTGCAAGTCCGGCGGGTAGCCGTATTTGTTCAGGATGCGTTTCACCATCACGCGGATCTTCGCACGCGCGCCTTCGCGCAGGGTCCAGTCGATGGTCACGCTTTTGCGGACCTGGGTGATAAGTTCGGCGGCGATGAGCTTGAGTTTGTCGTCACCCATCGCCTGCACGGCGGACTCGTTCGCGGCGAGGGCGTCATAGAAGAGGACTTCCTCATCTGTCAGTCCCAGGTCTTCGCCGCGTTTGTCGGCGGCGCTCAGGTCCTTGGCCATCTGGATGAATTCCTCGATGAACTCCACGGTCGAGATCGCCCGGTTGCGGTAGGCGTTCAGCGTCTTCCTGAGCTTCTCGCTGAAGATTTGGGCCTGCACGAGGTTGCGTTTGGCCCGCACCTTCAGTTCGTCCTTGAGCAGCTTCTCCAGCAGTTCGGCGGCGACGTTCTTGTGTTTCAGGTTGCGGACTTCGGCGAGGAACTTGTCGTCCAGGATGCCGATGTCGGGCGTCTTGAGCCCTGCCGCCGCGAAGACATCGATGATCTGCCCGTCGGTCACGATTGCCTTCGACACGAGCTGGCGCACCGCGGCGTCGAGCTGTTCCGGCGTCCTGGTGGAGCCGCCGGTGGATTTCACCAGCGCGGCCTTCACGGCGAGGAGGAAAGCCACCTCGTCACGGATCTCCGTCGCCTCATCGCTGGCCGCGCAGAGCGCGAAGGCATGCGCCAGCTCGGTGACCACCTGCACGAAGCGCTTCTTGCCGTCCGACTGCTGGAGGACGTGTTCCTGCGCGCCGGGGAGCAGCGGATAGTATCTCGCCGGGTTGCCCGACGAATCCTGCCAGTCAAAGCCGTGCAGGATGTCGCACGCCACCTCGTGCTTCTCCTGCATCACGGCGATGGCCTCGGCGATGTCGTAGCTCGGCGCCCCCTGGCCGCCGCTCTCGGTGTAGGTCACCAGCGCCTGCTTCAGCGGTCCGGCCAGCCCGAGATAGTCCACGATCAAGCCGCCCTTCTTTGTCTTAAAGACACGGTTCACGCGCGCGATGGCCTGCATGAGTCCGTGGCCTTGCATCGGCTTGTCGGCATACATGGTGTGCAGGCAGGGCGCGTCGAAACCGGTGAGCCACATGTCGCGCACGATCACGATGCGGAAGGCGTCGCTGGGATTCTTGAACCGGGTGGCGAGGGCGCGGCGCTGCGTCTTGCTGCCGATGTGCCGCTGCCACTCCGCGCCGTCCTCCGCGCTGCCGGTCATCACCACCTTCAGCGTGTCCCCGGACCACTCGGGGCGCAGTTTGATGATCGCATCGAACAAATCCGCGCAGATGCGCCGGCTCATGCAGACCACCATCGCCTTGCCGCCCGTGGCTTCCGCTCGCTTCTCGAAGTGCGTCACGAGGTCCGCCGCGATGAGCGCGATGCGCTTCGGCTCGCCGACCATCGCTTCCATCGCCGCCCACTTCGTCTTGAGCTTCTCCTTCCGCGTCAGCTCCTCGCCTTCCGTGATCTCTTCAAATTCCTCGTCGATCCTCGGCAGCTCGGCGGCATTCAGCGCCAGCTTCGCGATGCGGCTCTCGTAGTAGATGGGCACGGTCGCCTTGTCCGCCACCGCGCGCTGGATGTCGTAGATCGAGATGTAATCGCCGAAGACCGCCCGCGTGTTCGCGTCCGTCTTTTCGATGGGCGTGCCGGTGAAGCCGATGAATGACGCATTCGGGATCGCCGTGCGGAGGTTGCTCGCCAGGCCGTAGTTCATCTCCCCGGTCTTCTCGTTGAGCTTCGCCCCAAAGCCATACTGCGAGCGGTGCGCCTCATCGGCGATCACCACGATGTTCGTCCGGCTGCTCAGTTCCGGCATCGCTTCGCCTTTCTCCGGCATGAACTTCTGGATGGTCGTAAAAATCACCCCGCCACTTGCGCGATTGAGCAGCGCCCGCAGTTCCTCCCGCCCGCCCGCCTGCACCGGCATCTGGCCGAGGATGTCGTGGCAGCGCTGGAACTGGCCGAAGAGCTGGTCGTCGAGATCGTTCCGATCCGTCAGCACCACGAGCGTCGGATTCTGCATCGCGCTTTCGCGGATCACCCGCGCAGCGAAGAACAGCATGGTGAAACTCTTGCCGCTGCCCTGCGTGTGCCAGACCACGCCCGCGCGCCGGTCGCCCGGCTGGCCGCCGTGCATGCGGCCCGCCCAGTAGCGACCCGGATCTTCGCGCACTACGCTGCTTTCGCTCATGCCGCTGGCGCGCACCGTTTCCTCCACCGCCGCATTCACCGCGTGGAACTGGTGGTACCCCGCGATGATCTTGTGCAATGCACCGGTGTCCGGGTCTTCCTCGAAGACAATGAAATGCTGAAGCAAGTCGAGAAACCTCTGCCGCTCGAAGACCCCGCGCACCAGCACCTCCAGCTCCAACATCATCCTCGGAGCGTCAGCGTCCCCGGCAATCGTGCGCCACACCTTAAACCACTCCTGGTTCGCCGTGACCGACCCCATGCGTGCCTGGACGCCGTCGGACACCACCAAGGCTGCATTGTAGTGCAACAGCGAGGGAATCTCGGCCTTGTAGGTCTGCAACTGCGCGCAGGCGCTCCAGATCGTCGCGTCCTCATCCGCCGCGTTCTTCAGCTCGATCAGGGCCAGTGGCAGGCCGTTGACGAAGATGATCACATCGGGACGGCGGTTGTGTCCGTTTTCGATCACCGTGAACTGATTCACCACAAACCAGTCGTTCGCCCGCACGTCGTCAAAATCCACCAGCCGCGCCTTGTCGCCTTTGATCGAGCCATCGGGCCGCGCGTATTCCACATCCA
>JAYTUE010000072.1:0-2412 GCA_043744715.1 Verrucomicrobiota bacterium
TGGCGGATGCGGCGGCCGTCAGTAATTACTTCAGCCTGAACCAGTCGTTCTACCGCCAGCCGGAGCAGCGCTCCGCGAACTACGTGTTCCTCCCGCTCACGAACTTCTTCGCCGAAGCCGACGCCCAGCTCGCCAAAAAAGGCACCAATATGGCCGCGATCGTCGAGAACCGGTTCACCCAGATGGGCACGAATGCCCTGACCGATCCGCTCACGCGTCGCCAGTTGACCAAACCGGAGGCGCTGGACCGCATCCGCACCGAGTTCCGCGAGTCGATCGCCGGGTCCGAAGCCCGGCGCGCCGCGGCTAGGTTCATCAACGACATCTACGAAGCCCAGAAGGAAGGTCCGTATGTGGCCGGGCTTTTCGAGAAGCAGGCGGCGGACGCCAAGCTCGCCCTGATGAACACGCTTCCGTTTGAAGCCTCCGTGGGGCCGCTCGGCGTTTCGGCCGAAGGATTCTCCGAGGCGGCCTTCGCGCTGACCCAGGAGAAACCTTTTTCGACACGACCGCTGGTCTCGGAAAAGGGGATCTACGTCCTTTTGCTCAAGCAGGTCCTTCCGGCCCGTCTTCTGGCGTTCGACACGGTGCGCGCCCTGGTCACCTCCGACTACAAGCGCGAGGAATCCATGAAGCTTGCCCGCAATGCCGGTGAGAAGTTCGCCTCCACGCTCACCAACACGACCTCCGCCGTGAAGAGCTTCGCCGCCGCGGCCAAGGCTGCCGGGTTGTCCATAGTTCCGCTTCCCAGGTTCTCGCTCGCCACCCAGGCGCTTCCCGAGAGCCCGTTGCCGGTCGATATCCGCCTGCTCAAGGCCTACACCTCGGGCCTTCAGGCCGGCGCCAGCACGGCTTTTGTGCCGCTTCAGGACGGCGGAGTCGTCATGCATCTCGTCTCCCGTCAGGCCGTGGATGCCGCAAAGCTGAAGGAAGAGCTTCCGGCCTACGCCCTGCGGTTCCGCGAACAGCGGGTCTACTACAGCTTCAGCGAATGGCTGAACCGTCAGGCGACCGAGCTCAAGCTCGTCGTTCCACAGTCCTGAGCGGAACACACCTCAAGCCGTGGCCGACACCATCAAGCTATCCTCCCCGGCGACGAAGGAATTCTGGGAGATCCCGATCGTCTACAAGGACGAGCACCTGCTCGCGATCGACAAGCCCGCAAAGCTCCTGACGTCGCCCGACCGGTATGACCACGACAGGCCGAACCTGATGCGGCTGCTCCATGCCGGCATCGAATCGAAAAAGCCCTGGGCCGTTAAGCATGGGATCGACTATCTGGCCAATGCCCACCGGCTGGATTTTGAGACGAGCGGGATCATCCTGCTCGCCCGCAGCAAACCCGTCCTCGTCCAGTTGGCCAACGTGTTCGGCTCCGACAAGCCGCTGAAGACCTACTTCGCCCTCGTCAACGGGTTTCCGGCCGAGACCGTTTTCGACGTGGACATGCCGCTGTCACATCATCCGCTGCAGCAGGCGCTGATGCGCGTCGATCCGAAGAGCGGGAAAAAATCTCTGACCCGTTTCGAGGTCCTCGAAACGTTCCGCAGGCATGCGTGGGTCCGGTGCCATCCGATTACCGGCCGCACGCACCAGATCCGGGTCCATCTCAAGTGGGTCAAGCTGCCGATCTGTGCGGACTCCGTCTACGGCGGCAAGCCTCTCTGGCTCTCGTCCATCAAGAAGAACTACCGCCTGAAGGAAACCCAGGAGGAGAAGGCTCTCACCCCGCGTCTCGCCCTGCACGCCGCCAAGTTGGAGATCAAGCATCCCGTGACCGGGGAGCCCGTCGTGATCGAAGCCCCGCTTCCGCGTGATCTCGTCGTGGCGCTGAAGTATCTAAGGAAGTATTCCGTGCCCGGGACGGGTTCCGACGGCGTGGAGGGAAGCGTCCCGATGGATGCCGGCCCGGTTGACGATTCGATCTGGCCGGGCTGATCCGCCACCACTTTTTGTAGCCGAGGAACTTGCCGTTCAGCGTGATTTCCACCCGGTCGCCCTTCGGGTCTTCGATCTTTTCGATGTCCATCGTGAAGACGATGGCGCTCATGATGCCGGGTCCGAACTTCTCCTCGATCAACGCCTTCATCGTCGCGCCGTAGACGTAGATGATCTCCTAGAAACGGTGTTGCAGCGGCTCCTTCGGCACGGTCGGCGCGGCTTCCGTAGTTAGCGCGTTCTCCCCAAGTCAGGCTGATGTGACGTAGGCTTCCGACAATCCAGCCGCCTTGGCGATGGATGTCCAGGTCGCCTTTTTTCGTTTCTTGGCGGCGAGGATCGTTTCGGCGAGCTGGGTTTTAGTCATGGTGTCCAAGGTAGGGCGGGCTTCCAGCCTGCCCCGTGCTGACAAAGGGTTCCCGGAGCTTCCGTCGCCCTGATCGGCCCGCACTGTTTGATTTCAGGCCGGCAGCG
>JAYTUE010000073.1:0-9296 GCA_043744715.1 Verrucomicrobiota bacterium
CGGCTCGAAGTGCGCGGGAAACTCGCGGCACCCAAAACACGGCTGATGGAAGCACTGGCCGTTCTCGATGCGGCGACGGGCCATGCCGTAATACTTGCCGAGATTGTCATCACCGGCCGGTTCGTCTTCGCCGTGCGGTTTGCGGCGCGGCTGGTTGGCGAGCGAGGTCAGTTCGAGGCTGGCTTCGATCACGTAGTCCACGTCGCGCAGGGCCAGCGTGTTGCGCTGGGTGCGGTCTTCCTCGGCGAGGATGGGCTGCGGATTCCGCGTGGCGGCCTTGGACTTCACTTCGTTGCGCCGGAAGGCGAGGAAGCGAACCGGACGGCGCACGGCGATGCGATGGACGCGCCAGCGGAACTGCGGCTTGTAGAGGATGGCTTCGAGCAGGCCGCGCGCGGCGCTGGGCGTGATGACCTGGTAGCTCACCCTCTCGACTTTCATCTCGGGACGGGTGAAGCAGGCGAGGTCGCCCCAGACACGGAGGTGGATGGGTTGGTTCATAGGATGAAATCTTCAGGGTGTCCGATGCCGAAATCGTGGCTGTAATGGCCATTCCAATAGAAGAAGTCCAACTCTGGAACTGGTTGAACAATCTCCCCATTCCGAAGGAATTCTTGAAAAGGCCCTTCGTAAAAATTCACCGAGAAGCGATGAGCACGACGCCATAGCTTCCGGTTCAGGTGGCGCTTTCGTTTCACAAACTCAATCAGGCAACGCCCCCATCCCCAAGCGATGACGACGGACCGCGTATCTTTGCCGACAAGACGACAGGCGCGGGCGGCCTCGGGGAAATGCAACTTCTCCGAAGCGGCGAAAGCGGGATCGTCTTTCCGATCCTGCGGTCCAAGCGTGCCGTAGAGCCGGGTGAAATATGCGATGTAGGTCTCCGGTTGGTGGAGATCGGCGTCGGGATTCTCGTTGAGGAATGCTTCCGTGATGGCGGCGGCCTGGGCATAGGCATCGCGCGGTTTGGTGTCGTCTTCCGGGCGGAACACGACCACTTCGCCCAGTTCGGACATCCTGCCTTCCCGGTTGCACCTTCCAGCGGTCTGGATGATGGAGTCGAGCGGCCCCATCGCGCGATAGACGCGCGGAAAATCCACGTCCACCCCGGCCTCGATGAGCTGCGTGGAGACCAGCCGGCAGGGTTCACCGGCCAGCAGTCGGCGGCGGACTTCGGCCAGCTTCGCCTGGCGATGCGCTGGGCACATGGAGGCGGAGAGGTGGAAAAGACCAGCGGTTCCTGAAACAGCCGCAAGAGATTGAAAAAGTTCTCTGGCATGGCGCTTGAGGTTCACCACGCACAGCACCTGTCGGAAGCCGGACAGTTCGTCCGCGAGGTCTGGCCACTTCACCCGCCGGCTGTCGGGCCGCCGGTTAATGCGGGTGCGGCGCAGCGCGTCGGCCATCGCTGCGGGCTGCGACGAAATCTCCATGGGCTGCCATCCTCCGAGGATCGCCTTGGCCGCCGAGGCGAACGCAGGTTGCGTGGCCGTGCCGAAGACAGCCGTCACCCCGTAGTCCTTCACGAGCAGGTTCACAGCGGAGAGGAGCGAAGGAACGAGTTTGAGCGGGAGCGTCTGCACTTCATCGAAGAGCACGACGGAGCGCGCGATGTTGTGGAGCTTGCGACACTGCGAAGGTTTGTGCCCGAACAGGCTCTCAAAGAACTGGACGCTCGTGGTCACGACGAGCGGCGCGTCCCAGTTTTCCTGCGCCAGCCGGGCGCGGCGCAGCCGTTCCTCCTCGGCGTCCTGTTTGGCATCCTCCTTCCGTTCGCGCGGAGCGACGGCGCTGTGATGTTCCAACACGTAGTTCGGACCAAACACCGGCTCGAACAGGTCGCGATACACCTGCGCCGTCTGCTCGATGATGCTGGTGTAGGGAATGACGACAATGATACGGCGCAGGTCGTTCGCCTTGGCATGAGCGAGAGCGAAGGCCAGACCGGCGAGCGTCTTGCCGCTGCCGGTCGGGGCTGTCAGGGAGAACAGACCGGGCTTGGTTGCTGCCGCTGACATGCAGTCGGCGAGAAGACGGCGGCGGAGCTGGTTGATCGGGCTTTCGGAAGGTCTGGCGGCGAGATTGGCGAGGAGAACTTCCAAAGCGCGTTCAGGAAGCAGCGCTGGCGTGGTCCGTAAACCGGTTTTGGAGGAATCGTAGTGGGCTTCGGTATCGAGAAAATCCGCGTCCACCAGGCAACTGAAGAGCATCCGCGTGCGAAGGGCGGTGGTGAAGTCCCGGCCGGCTGGGACAGGCGACGGGATCTGCGGCGGTTCCGGGATCTCCAAAGCAAACCGTCGTCGCAGTTCATCGGCTGCCTCACTGAACCCGTTCACTTCCGCCGCCGGCTTCGCATCACGCAGCTTGAGCAGCCGCCCCGTCAGGCATTCGAGACCGGTTTCCGCGTCGTTCTCCAGATAGGCCGGGATTCCTGTGTGATGCCCCTCGATGGCGAACGCCGCTTCCAACATCCGCCGCTCGAATGCCTGTGCAGCACCAACCGACCAGTGGTTCACGCCGTGAATGGAGTGGTCGTGAAGCCGGGCTTGGAAGCGTTTCGAGTATTTCCCGAGATCATGCAGCAGCCCGGCCAGTTCCGCCTCGTTGGCCAGGCCCAGCGGTTCGGCGAAGCGGCGGGCGAGGGCGGCCACGTTGCGGAGATGATCTTTGAGGGGCTGCCAGAGGCCGGAACTTTCCGGGAGCCTCTTCCCATCCAAACCTTCGGCTGTGTGCGCGTAGTAGGACATTTTCTCGCATTAGGGTTAGTGGCGGCAGAGCTGCTTTACCCGACCAATGAATCCTTCGGAGGGACGACTCCCAGCCTACTGGGTTTGATCTGATATAGGAGGTTCTCCAAGAACCCGATCAAGGTATGTGGTTTCATTAAGCGGCAGCGTGAATGGACTCAACTATCAAGCGTGATTACCACGCTCACAGGGACAATGGCTGTCCTGCTGCTACTTTTCTCGTCAATTCCAAGGGCTCCGATGCGTTGCTGAAACGGACCGGAACTCATCCAAGGAGCGCTGCGGATTTTGTCTCCGCAATCAAGGCTCCTCCAGGATCACCAGCGGACCTTAATGGGGAAGAATTCGGCGATGAGGTCTTCGTAGAAGGGCCGGAGCGCCTTGGCGTCGGGCTTGGCGTGGCTCTTCGTGTAGAGGTCGTAGGGGTTGAACGCCTGCACGGACTTGAGGTGCGTGCGATCCTGGTCGTTGAGGAGATGGCCGTATTCCCCCTCGCGATGCCACGGATAGAAGCTGTGGTAGCGGAGCATGTAGAGGCCTTCCATGGGCAGATACTCCTTGCAGACGTTGTAGATGTATTCGTCGTGCCCCCAGGAAAGGTTGACCGCATCGAGGCCACAGCCCTCTTCATAGACGCCGTTCCTGGACTGGAATCGGGGATTCAGGAAGTCGGGATTGGCCTCGAAGAACCTGGGGAAAACGATCTTCGGCGAATAGGCGCATCCGGTCGGAAACGTATCGCCCACGACAGCCCATTGCGGCTCGCCCCAGAGGCAGAGGATTTTTCCGAGATCATGGACGAAGCCGGTGAGGATCATCCAGCGAGGCTGGCCGTCGGCCCGGAGATGCTCGGCCGTCTGGAGGAGGTGTTCGAGCTGGGAAAGATCGGTATCCGGATCGGAGTCGTCGACGAGCTGGTTGAGGTATTCGGCGGCCTCCCAGATACCCATCTGACGGCGGTTGAAGCCGAGGTGTTGCGCGCGCTTGGCTAAAGCGAATTCGTGGGTCTGGTGGGCGTGGTTCAGCCGGTAGAACTCGCGCACGGTCGGCCGGGCGTGGGCTTCGTAGTTGCGGAACTCCCCGGCCTTCTTCTCCGGATCGGTGCCGACGGACGGCTGCTTCTGCCCGGCGGTCATGGGCTCCGGGTAGCGTTCCTTGTAGAAGTCCTCCACTTCGTCGAGGGATTGGAGCGGCTGGTTTTCTGCGAGAAGGATCGGGCTCATGGCGGAGGTGATTTTCCAAGCGTTTAGTCGCCGAAAATGGAGATGCGCTCAAGGAGGAAGTCGTCGCAAATCCGAAAGAAGCCCGAGGTCCGAAGGTGAAAACTGGTTCACCTTCGGGCTTCTCGATTCGGCCTTCTTTCGACCTTTGGCCTTCGAGCTTCGTCATTTCCCCCCACGCGCCTGCCGCCACCGGTCGAGGCCGACGGCCAGCACGATCACGACCCCGATGATGATCTCCTGGGTAAACGTCTGCCAACCGAGCTGGTTGGTGCCGTTTCGCAGGAGCGCCATGATCAGGGCGCCGATCATCGAACCGAGGATGCTGCCGGCTCCGCCGTTCAGGCTGGCCCCGCCGATGACGACGGCCGCGATGATGTCGAGTTCGAGCCCGATGGCGACGGTCGGATCGCCCTGCGTGAGGCGTGACATCTGGAGCAGGCCGGCGAAGCCGAAGAGCAGGCCCGCTATGGCATAGGTCGCCAGCTTCACCCAACCCACACGCACGCCGCTGTAGCGCGAGGCGGTCTCGTTGGATCCGACGGCGAAGACATGCCGGCCCAGGACCGTCCGACGCAGCAGCACCGCCATGACGAGGGCGAGCCCGAGGACGATCCACACGCCCCACGGCAGCGGCCAGAATCCACCGGGATTCACCCGCGCCATCAGCCCGCCCACGGGCGAATCCTGCGGCGCGTTGATCGTCTGGTTGTTGCCGAGCCATTTCGCCGCGCCGCGGACGATGCCCATCATGCCGAGCGTGACGATGAAGGGCATGATGCGGAACCCCGCCACGATGGCGCCGTTGATCAGTCCGATGCCGCAGCCCGCGGCCATGAGCACCAGCGTCGTGGCCCACGGCGACCAGCCGGCCACGAGCAGCTTCGCTCCGAGAACGCCGCAGAACGCCACGACGGACCCGACGCTGAGATCGATCCCGCCGCCGATGATGATGAGGGTCATCCCGAGAGCGCCGATGGCCACGATCACCGTCTGCGTGAGGATGTTCTTCAGGTTGCCGCCGGTGAAGATGAACTGGCGCTCCTCGGTCAGGGCGAAAAGCCCGCACACGAGCAGGAGCCCGAGGAACGGCCCGCCGGTCTGGAGAAGTCGTGAGAAGCGCGGCATCGATTAGGGGAATGACGAAGGATCAATGGCGAACGGCGCACGTTGAGCGGGAGTCGTTCGCCGTCGTCTACTCCTTCAGATATTTCGCGATGGGGGGAGCGAGCAGCGTGGCGATCGCGGGCTGGTCCATGTTCTCCCGGGTCACGAGCGAGACGCCCGTGTCGATGCGCTTCTCGACGGGCTTGCCCTGGAGGTGCCGCACCAGCGTCATGACGCCGAGGTAGCCCATCTTGAGCGGGTCCTGGACGATGAGTCCCTGGACGTCGCCGTTCTTGAGATCGAGCACCGACTGGGTTCCGGAGTCGAAGCCGACGACCTTCACCTTGCCGGCCGCGCGGCCGATGTCGCGGAGGGCCTTGGTCATCGCGATGGTCGCGGTCTCGTTCGGGCAGAAGACGCCGCCCACATCCTTGCCGAAACGGTTCAGGAGATTCTGCGACGCCTGGTAGGCCGTCTCGCGGGTCGCGCCGGCGTGCTGGTCGGAGGAGATGAGCTTCAGGCCGGGAACCTTCTTCAGCGCGTCGAGGAAACCCGCCTCGCGGGCCTCGGTGCTGGCGCTGCCGACCTGGTAGCGGAGCAGGATGACGTTGCCCTTTCCCCCGAGCTGCTTCGCGAGGAACTCGCCCGCCATCCGGCCGCCCTTGAAGTTGTCCGTCGAAACGAAGCTGAGCTGCTTGTCCGACTTCAGATCCGAATCGATCACCACCGTGGGCACGCCCGACTGGATCGCGCTGACGACCGGCGCGACCAACGCCTGCGAATCCAGCGGAGCGAGCACGATGCCGCTGACCTTGCGGGCGGTGAAGTTCTCCACCACCTGGATCTGCTGGTCACGGTCGTCCTCGCGCAGCGGCCCCTTCCAGAAGAGCTTCACGGTCGTGCCCTGCGCGGCGAGTTCCTGCTCGGCCTTCACCGCACCGGCATGGATGGATTTCCAGAACTCGTGCGTCGTGCCCTTGGGTATGACGGCGATCGTGTAGGACTTCTCCGCGGCCGAGGACACGATGACGGAAGCGAGCAGGACGAAGCCCACGGAAAGTGCGCGGATGGGGAGGTTCATGGGCCGACACTAGGCAACAATTCCGCAGGTCGGCAAGGCGGGCGTTGGCCCGCGTCACGATGAAGCCGAACCGGCTCCGATCCCCCGTTCAGCATTCGCCGAGGCCGCGTTTCTGAAACTGGCTGGGCGTCACACCGAAGGCCCGCTTGAACCGGCGGTCGAAGTGGCTCTGATCCGAAAACCCGGTCAGGCCGGCGATCTCGACGATGGTCCTGTCACCGAGGCGCAGGAGCCGGGCGGCTTCGGCGAGACGGAGGCGCGTCAGGTAGGCGAGATACGGCGTGCCGGCGACCTGCTTGAACGAGCGCGTGAACTTGGCGGCGCTCATGCCGCACATGCGGGATCGGTCACCGTTGATTTCCGCCCTCGAGGTGGAAGCGGTGCAGCACCCGGTGGAAGATGGGCGTGAGCAGGATTCCCGTGGCGCTGATGAAGACCACCCCCGAGAAGAGCGCGTAGGCGGAGGCGAACAGCTTGGCCCCATCCGAGGTCAGGACATTCACCGGACCCATGCCCGTCAGGATCATGGCCGCGTTCAGTATCGCATCGATCCAGCCAAGCCCGGCGATGAAGCGATACCCGAGGACACCCAGTCCCAGCGAGAACCCGATCAGTCCGGAAGCCAGCCCCAGCGCGAGCAGGAAGTGTTCATGGAACGGCCGCCGGTGATGCGGCTGCGTCTTTACTGGCGGGTTGATGGGTGGGTTTGGCATTCGAGTTTTTGTGGACCGGTTTCTGCAAGGGCCAGTTTAGATCAAAGGACGAGAAGTCGAACCGGGTTCATGGTGCTAGGCCGGTTCACGCCGGGCTGGTGCGGTGGATTTCGACAGCTGCGGCCATGGTGGCGACCGACTGGAGGATTCCCCGGGCCACGGCGGCATCGGCGATCTTCAGCCCGTAGTTCTTGTCGAGGGCCACGACGATCTGGAGCGCATCGACGGAATCCAATCCCAGGCTTTCGGGTCCGAAGAGCGGCTGGTCGTCGCCGATTTCGTCGGCCGTGACCTGGAGCATCAGGTTCTCCACCAGGATTTTTTTGATTTCCGCCTTCAGGTTCTCAGACATGGGGAACGAATCTTTCTAAAGCAAACCGCCGTCGATCTTGAGCGCGGAACCTGTGATGTAGGCGGCGTCCGAACAAGCCAGAAAATGGACGGCCGCCGCCACTTCGGCCGGCTTGGCGAACCGACGCATCGGCACGCGCATCGCGGCGGCCGACTTCTCTTCGGGCTTCATCGAAGCGACGGCCTCGGTGTCGACGTAGCCCGGGCAGACGGCGTTCACCGTGATGCCGATGCGGGCGACTTCCTTGGCCAACGACTGGGTCAGGCCGATGACCCCGGCCTTGGCGGCGGCATAGTTCGCCTGCCCTGCCGGGGAGTAGAGTGCGCTGAGGGAGGAGATGTTCACGATGCGGCCATGCCGCTGCGAGATCATCGCCGGCAGAACGGCCTGGCACCCGTGGAACACGGAATCGAGGTTGACGCTCAGCACGCGGTCCCAGCTGGCCACGGGCATCGTCGCCAGCAGGGCGTCCTCGTGGGATCCGGCGTTGTTCACCAGCACATCAAGCCGTCCATGAAGCCGGTTCACCTCCGTGACCGCCAGGGTCCACGCATCGCGCGACGTGACGTCGAGGTCCACAAGGCCGGCGCGGCCGAAAAACTCCGCCGCCAGGGCTTCGGCGCGATCCCGCCGCTCCCTGACGCCGAGGCACACGGCGTCGTCGGTGGACTTCTCCAGGAAGAAACGCGCGATGGCCAGGCCGAGTCCTCCGTTCCCGCCCGTGATTAGAATGACTCTCTTGCTCATGAAACAGTTCGACTTGATTTGAACCGCGCGGCGATGGCCTGCGCGTTGGGACCGACCACGCTGACCCGCGACGACGGATGTCTCCCCGAGGCGATCGCGGCGCAGCCGACGATACACTGCCAGGCCGCAGACGCCGTCAGCGCCTCACCAAGAAGACGCTTCGGCGAAAGACGCGGGCCGGGCCAATCCTGCCAGGCGGCCGCCTCGGGCTGATCGAGGCGGCTTCCACCGCGAAGCCCGTCGACGAGGAGTTCCTCATCGTGCGACGACGCCAAGTCGGCGGCCGCCCGGCGAACGGCCTCTTCGGGGAAAACATGTTCTGTGAACGGAACCCCGTCGGAAACGGCGTCGAGTTCCACGACCGTGGATTCCGTCAGCGCCGAAGTCAGATAGAGAGCCCCGGCGCCCTCGGCGCAGACCACGCTGCGGCTGAAATGCCGGAAGGCGTCGGCGGTCAGCCAGTCCAGTTCTTCGGCCGCGACCACGAGGCACCCATCGACTCTTCCTTCCTTCAGCCAATGCGCGGCGATCTCCAGTCCATGGACGAACGCGGTGGCGTCGCCGACCACGGTGTAGTTCTCAGCCGACGAACCGAGGAAGGCCGAGAGATGGCTGGCCGGGGCGTTGAAGACCGTTTCAGGAAACACCAACGGGCTGGCCGTGGAGGGATCGCGGATGACCTCGTCGAAGAACCGGCGTGAATACTGGACGCAGCCCGACATCACGCAGAACACGACGCCTAGCCGGATGCTTCCAGCGGCGACCTTGGGAGCGTCATCCCCCAGCGCTTCGATCGAGGCCGCCAACGTGAAGTGCGCCACCGGGCTGGAACGCCGCAATCGAGGATGGGAGAGAAACGTCGGCCGGGCCTGCGGTTTGGGCACGGCGCGCACCCGCAGCGCCTTTTGCCAGCCCGGTCGCGCGAGTTCGGTCGGCGGCAGGGGAAGCCCGCCATCGAGGGCTTGGATCAAAGCCGCCGTTCCCCAGCCGGCAGGCGAAACCGCTCCCCATC
This sequence comes from Verrucomicrobiota bacterium, assembly GCA_043744715.1. Taxonomy (GTDB): domain Bacteria; phylum Verrucomicrobiota; class Verrucomicrobiia; order Limisphaerales; family CANJSG01; genus CANJSG01. Next base: position 8,983 of record JAYTUE010000073.1, read on the forward strand.
CTTTGACAAACACCCGGCTCATCCGTGCCTCCTGAGGACGAGGGTCGCGTTGGCCCCGCCGAAACCGAACGAGTTGGTCAGGACGGTCTCGACACGGGCGTCCTGCGGGGTTCGGACCAGGTCAAACCGGCAGATTGGATCGGGCTGCTCGACACCGGTCTCGGGCGGGAGCCACTGCTCCTGCAGCGTCATCAGGCAGATCACCGTCTCGACCGCGCCCGCCGCGCCGAGAAGATGGCCGACGCTCGCCTTGGTGGAGCTGACGCGGCATCGCGAAACCGCGCCGCCGGCCCACCGGTTGATGGCCGACGCTT
>JAYTUE010000074.1:0-2400 GCA_043744715.1 Verrucomicrobiota bacterium
CTCCTCGGCGACGGCTCGCAGATGGGCATTTCGATCGATTACCGCGAACAGGCCAAACCTGAAGGCATCGCCCAGGCCTTCCTCATCGCCGAATCCTTCATCGGCAAGGACGCGGTCACCCTCATCCTCGGCGACAACATCTTCTACGGCGGAGATGGATTCAGCCGCGCCTTCGACGATTTCAAATCCGGCGCCACCATCTTCGGCTACCACGTCAACGACCCGGAGCGCTACGGCGTGGTCGAGTTCGACGCCTCCGGCAAGGCCATCTCCATCGAGGAGAAACCGAAGCAGCCCAAGAGCAGCTACGCCGTGCCCGGTCTTTACATCTACGACAACGACGTCGTGACCATCACGAGGAACCTCAAGCCCTCCGCGCGCGGCGAACTGGAAATCACCGCCGTCAATGTCGAGTATCTCAACCGCAAGACCCTCCAGGTGGAGAAACTCAGCCGAGGATTCGCCTGGCTCGACGCCGGCACCAGCAGCTCGCTCCACGAGGCCAGCGCCTACGTCCAGACCATCGAGAAGCGCGCCGGCATCAAGATCGGCTGCCCGGAGGAAGCCGCCTTCCAGCGCGGGTTCCTTTCGCTCGCGGAGTTCACCGCCATAACCGAGAAGATGCCGAACTGTGAATACCGAGCCTATCTTCTCGACGTGGTCGCCGAGGCCAGACGCCTCCGCGCTTGATCCCCGCACCACTAGATTGAACTGACGCCATGATCCTACTCCTCGGTGCCACCGGCTACATCGGCCAGGCCTTCAAAAAGGCCCTGCAAGAGCGCGGCGAATCCTTCATCGCCCTGTCCCGCTCGCAGGTGGACTACACGAAGTTCGAACCGCTCTACGTCTGGCTCAAGGCCAACAAGCCCTCGTTCGTCCTCAACGCCGCCGGCTACACCGGCAAGCCCAACGTGGACGCCTGCGAGACCGCCAAGGCCGACACGCTCCAGGGCAATACGCTCTTCCCCGCCGTCGTTGCGAACGCCTGCGCCGCGCTCGGCATTCCCTGGGGCCACGTCTCCTCCGGCTGCATCTTTGCCGGCGCCCACGTGGATCTCGGCTCCGGCTGGCAGATCGAGAAGGACATGACCAAGGCCGAAGTCCGCGCCTTGGCCGAGAAGTCACCTGAGAAGATCCGCGGCTTCAACGAGACGGAGGAGCCCAACTTCAGCTTCCGTCAGCCCCCGTGCAGCTTCTACAGCGGCACCAAGGCCCTCGGCGAAGAGGCCATCGCCAACGTCGGCCAGAGCTACGTCTGGCGGCTCCGCATCCCTTTCGACGAAATGGACAACGCCCGCAACTACCTCTCCAAGGTCCAGCGCTACGCCAAGGTCTACGACAACGTGAACTCGCTCTCGCACCGGGCCGACTTCGTCAACGCCTGCCTCGACACCTGGAAGCTCCGCGTGCCCTTCGGGATCTACAACGTGACCAATCCCGGCTTCGTTACGACCGCGCAGGTCGTGGAAATGATCAAGCGGGTGTTGAAGCCTTCTCGTAATTTCGCCTTCTGGGAAAGCGACGAGGAGTTCTACAAATTCGCCGCCAAGACCCCGCGCTCGAACTGCGTCATGGACACCACCAAACTCACTGGTGTCGGCATCCGGCTGCGTCCCGCCACCGAAGCCCTTGAAACCTCGCTCAAGACCTGGGTGCCGGAGTCGAGGCAAAGCAACGCTCCGGCATTTTGAATTTAGAATGTTGAATCTCCCATGAATCTTCTCGTCACAGGCGGCGCCGGTTTCATCGGCTCGAATCTCATCCATCGCATCATCGACCAGCCGTCGATCTCCAGGCTGGTCAACCTCGACTGCCTGACCTACGCGGGCCACATCGCCAACCTCGACCGCGTCGCGAAGAATCCCAAATACGCCTTCGAGAAAGTGGACCTCCGCGACAAGGCCGAAGTCCTCCGTGTCGTCCAACAGCATGGCATCACCCATGTGATGCACCTCGCCGCCGAGTCCCATGTGGACCGCTCGATCACCGGCCCCGGCGACTTCATCCAGACCAACATCGTCGGCACCTTCCACCTCATCGAAGCCTGCCGCGCGGTGTGGCTTAATCCGGCATCCGGCATCCGGCATCCGGCATCGGAGCACCTCTTCCTTCACGTCTCCACCGACGAGGTCTACGGCTCCCTCGGCGACACCGGTCTCTTCACCGAGACCACGCCCTATGCGCCCAACTCGCCCTACTCCGCCAGCAAGGCTTCCAGCGATCTCCTGGTCCGCGCCTACCACCACACCTACGGCCTCCCGGTGGTGACGACGAACTGCTCGAACAACTACGGCCCCTACCAGTTCCCGGAGAAGCTCATCCCCGTCATCATCCAGAACCTCCTCGCCCGGAAACCGCTCCCCATCTACGGCGACGGCATGAACATCCGCGACTGGC
>JAYTUE010000075.1:0-9218 GCA_043744715.1 Verrucomicrobiota bacterium
CTAAAGAGTTCCTTGTTGAAAGTTACGAGAACATCGACCGGCTGGACCGGGATCTGGTCGCGTTGGAAAAAGATCCTCACGCCAAGGATACGCTGGCCAGCATCTTCCGCACGATTCATACGCTCAAGGGGACGAGCGGATTTCTTGGCTTCGGCAAGCTGGAAGCGGTCGCCCACGTTGGCGAAAATCTCTTGAGCAAGCTTCGCGATGGCGTTCTCACGGTCAACCCGGAGATCACCAGCGCACTGCTGGCCACGGTGGATGCCGTGCGCTGGATGCTCGGCCAGATCGAAGGCACAGGAAGTCCGGGAGAAAAGGATTTTCCTGAACTCATCGAACTCCTCACGCGGTTGAACGACGGCAAATGCGTGGAGCCAGTCACAACCGCCCACGCAGCGCCCCAACTCGCGCAGACTGTGATTGCTCCTGTTCCGGCAATCTCAGCACCGCCGCCAGCCGAGTTCGAGCCGCTGGTGGTTGCGGCACCCGCGCCTGTCCCGGTCGCTGTGCCGGCTGCGGCGATGACGTCCGTTCCCCCACCCTATCCAGAACCGGCACTGGCATCCGGTGAATCCACGGAGTCGCGCGGCCCCGCCGTCTCCGACAGTTCCATCCGCGTGGATGTCGGTCTGCTCGACAAGCTGATGAATCTCGTCGGCGAGTTGGTGCTGGCCCGCAACCAGGCGCTCCAGTTCGCCAGCCAGTGCGCGGACAGCGCCTTTCTGGCGACGTCCCAGCGGCTGAACCTCATCACCACCGAGCTGCAGGGCAGCGTGATGAAGACGCGAATGCAGCCCATCGGCAACGTGTGGGGCAAGCTGCCGCGTGTCGTCCGCGATCTCGCCGCACAGTGCGGCAAGCAGGTGCGTATCGAGATGGAGGGCAAGGAAACCGAGCTGGACAAGACCATCATCGAGGCCATCAAGGATCCCATCACTCACATCGTCCGCAATTCCGTGGATCACGGCATCGAATCGCCCGAAGCCCGGGTGGAAAATGGGAAGCCTCCCGAAGGCTGTCTCAAGATGCGCGCCTATCACGAAGGCGGCCAGGTGAACATCGAGATCACCGATGATGGTGGCGGCATCAACAGCCAGCGCGTCAAACAAAAGGCCGTGGAACGCGCGTTGATCACGCCTGAACAGGCCGCCCGCATGAGCGAGCACGAGGTGCTCCACCTGATTTTCCTCCCCGGCTTCTCGACCGCTGAGAAAATTTCCAACGTCTCCGGCCGCGGCGTGGGCATGGACGTGGTGAAGACCAACATCGAGAAGATCGGCGGCACCGTCGATATTCAGAGCCAGCCCGGCCAGGGCACGACGCTCAAGATCAAGATCCCGCTCACGCTCGCCATCATCCCGGCGCTTGTCGTGACCAGCGGCGGGGAACGGTTCGCCATCCCGCAGGTCAGCCTGCTCGAACTGGTGCGGCTGGAGGCGGAACAGGCGCACAAGCAGATCGAATTCATTCAGAGTTCACCGGTCTATCGGCTGCGTGGACAACTGCTGCCGCTGGCTTACCTGAACCGCGAGTTGAAGCTGGATGGTAACACGGACGCCGAGTCCAAAGCGGTCAACATCGTCGTGCTCCAGGCAGACGGCCAACCCTTCGGCCTAGTGGTGGACGAGATCAATGACACCGAGGAGATCGTGGTCAAACCGCTGGGCAAACAGCTCAAGGGCGTCGCCTCCTTCGCCGGGGCCACCATCATGGGCGATGGCCGGGTCGCACTCATTCTCGATGTGCTCGGTCTGGCCCAGGGCGCAAGCGTGGTGAAGGAAGTGCGAGATCGCACCGTGTCGGAAAACGCGGCGCAAGGCCGCAAGGCGGCCGACGCCCGCCAGACGTTGCTCCTGTTCGAGGCCGGGCAAGGCAGCCGCATGGCCATCCCCCTCTCCATGGTGGCGCGTCTCGAGGAGTTTCCCCGCAGCACGGTGGAACACTCCGGCGACCAGCAGGTCGTCCAGTATCGCGGCCAGATTCTCCCGCTCATCCGCGTGTCGGATTATGTCCCGAACATCGTGGAAAACATGGTGGACGAAACGCAGTCCATGCAGGTGGTGGTTTACACCGAGCAGGGGCGCAGTGTCGGACTGGTGGTCGGGCGCATCTGCGACATCGTGCAGGAAGCGGTCACGGTCAAGCGCCACGCCCATCGCAACGGCATCTTTGGCTCGGTCGTCATCCAGGACAAGGTGACCGACCTGCTCGACGTGCAGGCGGTCATTCGTGCCGCCGACGCGAGCTTTTACCCTGTGAAGCCCGTCGCGCAACTGGCCGCCGCGTAACGACCCAGCGAAAACACACCCTATGAGCGACAGTAAACAATTCGCGACCTTCTTCCTCAACGGCCTCTTCTTTGGCGTCGAGGTGCTCAAAGTCCAGGAAGTCATCCGCTACCAGGAGATGACCCGGGTGCCCATCGCGCCCGCGATGATTCAGGGGCTCATCAACTTGCGCGGTCAGATCGTCATCGCCATCGACCTCCGCCGCCGGCTGGAGATGCCACCCCGCCCCGAGGGCCAGCTCCCGATGAACGTCATCGTCCGCAGCGAAGACGGGGCCGTGAGTCTGCTCGTGGACGAGATTGGCGACGTGGTGGAAATCCAGGACGATGACTACGAGCACACTCCCGAGACGCTCAAGGGCGTGGCGCGCGAACTCGTGCGCGGCGTCTATAAGCTCAAGGACCGGCTGTTGCTGGTTCTGGACACCGAGAAGGCCATCAAGATTGACGCGCGTGCCGTTCACAGCGAACGCCGGGTGGGCGATGCGCCAGCCATCGCCGCCTAGCCATTTCCATTATCCCAAGAAAAATATGAAACATCCCTCCCGTTGGTTCCAATTCAAAAGTCTCAAATCCAAACTCATCGCCAGCTTCATGGCCCTAGCCTTTCTGGCCGGGGCCAGCCTCGGTATCATCGCCTATCTGCACAGCTCCGCGAGCTTGACCGACAATCGCGGCGATTTTCTCCAGGGTCTGGCGACCGAGACCGCTGACAAGATCGACCGTAACCTCTTCGAGCGCTACGGAGACGTGCAGGCTTTTGCGGTCAATCCGAACGCCATCGGCACGCCGGAGCAAGCCACCGTCATGGCCAATACTTTCACCAAATTATACGGCTTCTACGACCTCATGATCGTAGCCGACGCCAGCGGCAAAATCATCGCAGCCAACACCGTCACCAGCGAGGGCAAGTCGCTGGACACCTCGTCCCTCATCGGGCGCAGCGTGCGCGGCGAACCGTGGTTTGACAAAGTCATCAGCGGCGAAATCAAGGCCGGGGAAACCTTCTGCGACGATCTCACCGAGGACAAGCTGGTGGCGGAAGTTTACAAAAGCCGGGGTCTGGCGTTGGGATTCTCGGCGCCCGTGCTGGATGCCAGCGGCAAGGTGGTGCGCGTCTGGTCCAACCGCGCTTCCTGGGATCGGATCGTGGGCGAGATGGTGAACAGTAAAATCAACCACCTCAAAGCCAAGGGTTCAACCATGGTCGAGTGTCAGGTGCTCTCTTCCAAGGCCTCGTGCTGTATGATGCCGATCCCAAGGCCATATTGTCGCTAAACTTGGCGGATCTCGGACTCGAAGCGGCCAAGGATATCATCGCGAAAAAAAGTGGCCATACGCAGGAAACACACACACGCCGGAAAGTCTCGCAATTGAACGGCTACGCGACTTCGGCCGGTGCCCTCGGCTTCAAAGGATTTGGGTGGGGCGTGCTGATCCGGCAGGACGCCCACGAAGCAACTGCGGACGCGCGCGCGTTGCGCACCTTTATGATCCAGGCCGGCCTCGGCATCACGTTCGTGGTGATCCTGATCGGAGCCTGGGTGGCGCGCGGCATCGCCAGACCCTTGAACCAGATGGTGGGCACCTTGAGCCAGGTGGCGGATGCCCATGGCAACGTGGATCTCACCCAAACGATCACCGCCAATTCCCGCGACGAGGTCGGACAGGTTGCCAACGCCGTCGAACAGGCGTTCGACTCTGTGCGCCACACCATTCGCGGGGTCAGTTCCAGCACCCATACCCTCGCCAGCGCTGCGGAGGAATTGACGACCGTCAGCCAACAGATGGCCGGCAATTCTGAAGAAACCGCCACTCAGGCGAATGTCGTCTCGGCCGCTGCCGAACAGGTCAGCAGGAACATGCAAACCGTGGCCACCGGCACGGAGGAGATGAGCGCCAGCGTCAAGGAGATCTCAAAAAACGCCCATGAAGCCGCCAAAGTCGCCCTCGCCGCCGTCAAAACCGTCGAAACGACCACCGCCACCGTGATGAAGCTCGGCCAGAGCAGTGCGGAAATCGGCAAGGTCATCAAGGTCATCACCTCCATCGCGCAACAGACGAACCTCCTCGCCCTCAACGCCACCATCGAAGCCGCCCGCGCGGGCGAGGCCGGCAAGGGCTTCGCGGTCGTCGCCAATGAAGTCAAGGAACTGGCCAAGGAAACAGCCAAGGCCACCGAAGACATCAGCCAGAAGATCGAGGCCATCCAGGCGGACACCAAGAGCGCCGTCGCCGCCATCGCCGAGATCAGCACCGTGATCAACAAGATCAACGACTACCAGAACACCATCGCCAGCGCCGTCGAGGAGCAGACCGCCACGACCAACGAGATGAGCCGCAACGTGGCCGAAGCCGCCAAAGGCAGCAACGAGATCGCGCAAAACATCACCGGCGTGGCCCAGGCAGCCAAAGAGACCACCACGGGCGCCAGTAACATCCAGACAACCTCCATTGAACTTTCGCGACTGGCGTCCGAGTTGAACGCCTATGTCGGTCGTTTTAAGCTCAATCCCGCCTCGCAGCCCGTCGTTCCAGCCCGAGCGGGTGGTGGTGGTAACGCGGGAGTTTTTGCGCTCTCGCCTTCCGGCACCCCCGGTCGGATTGCGGCCTGATCTGACGACGGGCCAACCCAACGAACTCGTATGCGTGCTCTTATCGTCGATGACTCCAAGGCCATGCGGATGATCCTGGGGAAAAGCCTGCGGGAAATCGGCTTCGAGGTCATCGAGGCCGGCGACGGCCAGGAGGCGCTCTCCCGGCTCAATGCGGGCGAGCAGGTGCAGTTGATGCTCATAGACTGGAACATGCCCGTGATGAACGGCTATGAACTGGTCTGCGCCATCCGCGCCAACGCCATGCTGGGCGACATCCGCATCATGATGGTCACCACCGAGACGTCCCTCGATCAGGTTCAGAAAGCCCTGACGGCCGGAGCGAACGAATACTTGATGAAGCCGTTCACCAAGGATCTTCTGCTCGAAAAACTCGCCATCCTCGGTTTGAACTGACCGCCATGCCAAAAATCCGCGTTCTCATCGTTGATGACTCGGTGGTGATCCGCAAAGTGGTGACGGGCTGTCTGTCCGAGGATCCGGACATTGAAGTCGTGGGCACGGCGCCGGACGGAAAGATCGGCCTGGCGAAGATCACCCAGCTCAACCCGGACCTGATCACGCTCGACATCGAGATGCCCAATCTGGACGGCCTGCAAACGCTGACGGCACTGCGGAAGACCCATCCGAAACTGCCGGTGATCATGTTCAGCACGCTCACCGAACGCGGCGGCAGCGCCACGCTGGACGCGCTCTCGCTGGGCGCGAACGACTACGTGACCAAGCCCGCCAACGTGGGCAGCGTGGGCGCGGCCATGCAGCGCATCCGCGATGAGTTGATCCCGAAGATCAAGGCGCTGTGCCGGAAACCGGCGGCAATCACCGCCTGCCCGGTCATCCGCAAACCCGCAGGCTCGGTGGCCGCAGCCCCGGAGTGCCCGGAGGTGCTGGCCATTGGAGTCTCGACCGGCGGGCCGAACGCCCTGGCGGCGTTGTTCCCCGGGCTGATGAAGAATTTCCCCGTGCCCATCGTGATCGTGCAGCACATGCCGCCGCTTTTCACCCGGCTGCTGGCCGAACGCCTCGCGGCCGTATCTGGAATGAACGCGCGCGAAGGCGTGTCCGGCGCGCTCCTGCGTCCCGGCGAAGTATGGGTGGCTCCGGGCGGTTTCCACATGGAAGTTGAGAAGGTTGCGGATGGCGTCCGGCTCCGCACCCACGAGGCACCGCCGGAGAATTCCTGCCGCCCCGCCGTGGATGTCCTCTTCCGATCCGTCGCCAAAGTGTTCGGCGCCCGGTCGCTCGCCGTCGTCCTCACGGGCATGGGCCATGATGGATTGATCGGCTGCCAGCACCTTCGCGAGGCGGGCGGACAGGTGCTCGCGCAGGATGAGGCCAGCAGTGTGGTCTGGGGCATGCCGGGCGCGGTGAGCCAGGCGGGTCTGGCCGAAAAAACATTGCCGCTGCGCGATCTCGCCGCCGAGATCAACCGACGCGTCCAAGGCGACAGGGTGCGTGCCGGGGGGAACATCCCGGTCAACTTCCTCCCAGCAACTCACATTGCAAAAGCATCATGAACACAGCCGATTTCGACTATGTTCGCGCTTTCGTTCGCGAGCAGTCCGCCATCGTGCTGGAGCCGGGCAAGGAATATCTCGTGGAGTCGCGGCTGGTCACGCTGGCGCGCAAGGAGAACTTCGCCACCATCGAGGAACTGGTGAACAATCTGCGGTCCTCGCCGCAGAACGGCCTGCACCGCAAGGTCGTGGACGCGATGACGACGAACGAGTCGTCCTTCTTCCGGGACATCCATCCTTTCGAGGCGCTCAGGAAATCCATCATCCCGGAACTGATTGCGCGGAACGGGAAGGAGCGGAAACTCAACATCTGGTGTGGCGCCTCCTCGACGGGTCAGGAGCCTTACACCGTGATGATGATGCTGTCGGAGCACTTTCCGGATCTGCTCAAGTGGGACTTCAAGTTCATCGCCACCGACCTGTGCAAGGAAGTGCTGGCGCGCGCGCAGGCGGGACGCTTCAGCCAGCTCGAAGTGAATCGCGGCCTGCCCGCTGCGCTGCTGGTGAAATACTTTTCGCGCCAGGGTGCGGAGTGGGAGATCCGGGAAGACCTGCGCAAGCGCGTGGGTTTCCGCGAAATGAACCTGGTCAAAGACTGGCTCCTGCTCCCGCCGCTCGACATCGTTTTCCTGCGAAACGTGCTGATCTATTTCGATGTGGAATCCAAAAGAGCCATCCTCGGAAAAATCCGCAGACTGCTGAGGCCCGGCTGCTATCTGCTGCTCGGCGGGGCGGAGACCACCTTCGGGGTGGACGAGGCGTTCGAACGCGTGGTCTTCGACAAGACCACCTGTTACCGGGTGAAGCCATCCTAGCGAATTATGTAGGTAAGAAACATCAAGGGGCAGGGAGAGGGAGATATGATCGAAATTAAACGTCTTATAGTTCAAGCCAACGAACTGGATCCGCTGCCACCCAGCACGGTGCGGCTGGCCAGTCTGGCAGGAAACCCGGAAACCAGTCTGGACGCCATCGTGGAAGTGATTGCCTACGACCCGGCGCTGACCATGAAACTGCTCCGGGCCGCCAATTCCGCCGCCGTGGGCGGTGCCAGCAGGGCCATCACGGCCTCGGATGCCGTGATGCGCCTGGGCACGGCCCAGGTGCTCGCGCTCGCCGTGGCGGCGGGAGCCGGGAAGTTCCTGCGCAATTCCGTCAGCGCCTACGGACTGGCCGAGGGCCAGCTCTGGCGGCACTCCGTCGCCGCCGCCGTGGGCGCGGAAACTGCGCCGCGCTTCTGCGGGACCGCCGCGCCGCCAGAAATCTTCACCACCGCGCTCTTGCATGACATTGGCAAGCTGGTCATGAACCGTTTTCTCAATCCCGAAATTCTGGGTTACATCCAGCGGGCCAGGGAATCTGACGGCCTGGACCAGTTGAGCGCCGAGTCGGCGGTGCTCGGCGTCCATTGCGGCGAAGTCGGCGGCCTCGTGGCGCAGCACTGGCAACTGCCGGATCGGATTTCCCAAGGGATCTTCTGCCATCACAGCCCGGAACAGAGTCGGGATGTCATCGCTGATTTCACCTGCCTGGCCGATCACGTCGCCGACTTCATCGAAGCTGGCATCGACGGACAGAAGCAGGAGATCGCTCTCCCGTCCGAAGTTCTGGACCGCGTCGGTCTGACACCGGAGAAGCTCGATGAGCTTTGCCATGCCGCCGCCGCGCGCCATGAGCAGGTGAGCCGCCGTTACAACATAGTATAAATTATGACCCTCCAATCCATCCCCATTGAAGAAGTCTGCAACTGGCTGAACACCAGTGTCAGCGATGTCTTCTCCACCATGTTCAGCTCCGAGGCCCAGTCGGTGCCGCCGCTCGACTCACACGGGACCACCGAACCGCTGGTGATCGGCTCCGTCGGATTCGTCGGTGAAATGAACGGAGTGGTATACATCAGTGTCACCGCCGCCTTCGCGCGCAACCTGACCAGCCGCATGTTGGGGATGCCGGAGGCTGAAATCGAAGGCGACGAAATGGTCAACGATGTCATCGGCGAACTGAGCAACATGATCGTCGGCAGTGTGAAGTCCCGCCTGTGTGATCGCGGCGCACCCTGCGTGCTCACCATCCCCTCCATCGTGCGCGGGCAAAATCTCAAAGTGCAGCCGATCAAACCGTCCAAGCACCACCTGTTGGGATTCCAATGCGGCACCGACCATCTGGCCGTTGAATTCCTGATGAAACCTTCCAAATAAAACCACCGTCAAATCACTTGTTCTATGGGGAAAAAAATCTTGAGCGTAGATGACAGCAGAACCATCCGGCTGATCATCCAGAAAGCGTTTCGCAACCATGACTGCCAAGTCTTCGAAGCCGGCGACGGACAGGAGGGATTGGCCATGGCCGCCAAAGAGAAACCCGACATCATCATCTTGGATCTGACGATGCCGGTGATGGATGGCTACGAGATGCTTACCAAGATGAAGGCCCAGCCAGAATTGCAGAACATTCCTGTGATAATGCTCACCGCTGAAGCCGGCAAAGATAACGTCTTGCGCATCGCCAAAATGGGGGTGCGTGACTATGTGATTAAGCCGTTCAAGGAAGAGGTCATCGTGGCAAAAGTCGGAAAGATCATTGAGCTTCTGCTAAAGCCGGCAGCTCCTAAAAAATACGATGATGAGATCAAGCTGCTGGTGGTCGAAGACAAGCCCGCCATCATCGCCCAAATACAGAAAGCGCTGATCCATACTCGTTGGAAGGTCGAAGGGCTTGCCCAGGCCGCGCAGGCGGTGGATGCCTGCGCCAAGCAGGTATCCGACATCATCATAGCCAGCCTATCGCTGCCCGAAGAGG
>JAYTUE010000076.1:0-32517 GCA_043744715.1 Verrucomicrobiota bacterium
AGCCGAACCCGCTCTCATTTTGCGCAATCTCGCGCACTGTCTTGCCGTCGTCGTCGCCTTGGTGGTGGCGACGACGTTTGGCTGTAAGGACAAGGCACCACCCGAGGCCGACATTCCTCCCAGTGTCCGGCGGGAGTTGGAGGCAGCCGCCTTGGCCGTGCTCGCCTCGAAGGAAGACTGGTCTGCGCGCGCCGAATTTCGCATCCGCAAGGACGGCGACGACTGGCTCGTCACCGCTTGGAGGGTCGAGAATCCTTCGGCCAAAGGCGATTCCCGCTACGTCCCCTGGGGTGCCCGCACGATGGTCCTCGACCGGAACTACCGGGTGACCAGTTACCGGTCCGGACCGAAGTAAGCCGGCTCCCTCCAGCGTGTTTCTTCGATTTCGCGATGAATTTTACATGCACTTCGCCGTCGGAGCCCCCCACACTCGCCGTCATCCGTGATCGATAGAAACGAACTTTTGGCCGACTTCCTCGCCCGGCTCGCCGCCGCGCCCTGGCTAACCCTCGATACCGAGGCGGACAGCCTTCACGCCTACCCCGAGAAACTCTGCCTTATCCAGATTTCGATCGACGGCCAGGATCGTCTCATCGATCCCCTTTCCGGCATCAGCCTGACCGGGTTCTTCGCCGCCATCCACGAGCGCGAGATCATCATGCACGGGAGCGACTACGACCTGCGGCTCTTCCGCAAGTGGCACTCCTTCGTCCCGACCCGGATCTTCGACACGATGATCGCCGCCCGGCTGCTCGGAGAACCGCATTTCGGCCTGCACGCGCTGGTGAAGAAGTTCCTGGCCATCGACCTCGACAAGGGCCCGCAGAAGGCCGACTGGGCGCAGCGTCCGCTGACGCCGCGGATGGAGGATTACGCCCGGAACGACACGCGCCATCTCAAGGCCCTGTCCGACCTCCTGCGTGCCCGTCTCGTCGAACTCGGCCGGGTGGAGTGGATGCAGGAATGCTGTGAGCGCCTGATCGCCGACTGCGCCGTGGTGCCCCCGGCCGATCCCGATGTCTGGCGGGTGAAGGGCAGTTCGCTGCTGGCGCGCCCGGCCTTGGCCGTGCTCAAGGCCATCTTCGAGTGGCGCGAGACCCAGGCCATCGCCTCGAACCGTCCTCCCTTCTTCGTCCTTTCGCCGGAGACCATGGTGCAGATCTCGGCCCGGGCCTCCATGGACCAGCCGTGGGACGAGGTGTTGCCCCGGCGGTTCCGGCCCGACCGGCAGCGCACCATCCGTGACGCCGTGGCCAGGGGGCGGGCCGTGCCCGAAGCTCAATGGCCCGAGATTCCCCACCACCGCAGCCCGCGCCAGACGGAAGTCCAGAAACGCCGGGCCGAACAGCTGGAGAAACGCCGCGACCAGCAGGCCGCCGAGCTGGCCATCGACGCGACCCTCATCGCCCCCCGCGCCGCCATTAACCGCCTCGCCGAGGACTGGGATCAATACGCCCCCACTCTCATGCGCTGGCAGCGGGCGCTGTTGGAAAAGGTCTAAATCGGACTCACGCAGTAGAGAGTAGGGCGGGCTTCCAGCCTGCCCCGTGCTGGCAAGGGTTCCCGGATGGCCCGGCACCCTGATCCTCCCGCACTGATTGATTTCAGACCGGCAGCGCCATGGGCAGGCAAGGATGCGCTGCCCTACCTTGCCTAGGCCGCTTCGCGGCTCGGCATGCAACTGCATGATCCCGGCTCAGTGCAAGGCCGGGCATCCCGCCCGGTCCAACGCCGGTAGGCCGCAGGCTCCGGCCAAGCCGCCGCTGGTCTTCCTGAAAACCATGCTGCCTCGCCGGCAATCTGATTCGTCACCCTTTCACGACGAACTTCCCGCAAATCACCGGTTGGTCGCTCGTTTGCCCCAAGGCGGCTCGGCCGGAGCCTTCGCCCTACCCGCCCTGGTGCTCTTGGTGGATGAAACGAAAAAAGCCGGGCGACTTCGCCCGGCCTTCGCAAACAGGATTCCCCCAATTACCGGACCAGCTCGAAGGCAAAACCCTTGAGGTATTCGGTCTCGGGCATCGAAGGCAGGACCGGGTGGTCCGGGCTCTGGGCGTAGATGTCCACGCGCCGCAGCAGCTTCCTCTGGTCGAACGCGGCCGAGAGGATGCAGTCGAGGAAGAGCTGCGTGCTCACATGGTGCGAGCAGCAGAACGTGGCGAGCACGCCGCCGGGCTTGAGCAGCTTGAGGGCGCGGACGTGGATCTCCTTGTAGCCCCGCATCGCGCCCTCCACGGCCGAGCGTGTCCGGGTGAACGACGGCGGATCGAGCACGACGACGTCGAAGGGCGGGATCAACTTGTCGTTCGGACCGGTGTGGGTGCGGGTCTTGAGCCAGTCGAAGGCGTTGGCCGTCTCGAAGCTGCACTGCGAGGTGAAATTGTTGCTCTTGGCGTTGGCCGCGGCCATCCCGTTGGCGTCGGCGCTCTGGTCCACGCCGACGACGTTCTTCGCGCCCGCGCGTGCGGCGTGGAGCGAGAAGCCGCCGAGGAAGGAGAAGCAGTCGAGCACCGCGTCGCCCTTGCGGACGAGGTTGGCGACCTTCTGGTAGTTCACCTGCTGGTCGAGGTAGAGGCCCGTCTTGTGGCCGCCGGCGATGTCGACGTCGAACTTCAGCCCGTTGAGCTGGATGGCGACGGGGCCGTCGATCGTGCCGTGGACGATGCCGTTGGACTCTTCCATGCCCTCGAACTTGCGGAACGAGCTCTCGCTGCGTTCGACGATGGCGCGGGGCGAGAAGACGCGTTTGACAGCCTCGATGATGTGGTGCCTCCGCTTCTCCATGCCGAGCGAGGAGATCTGCATGACGAACACGTCCTCATACTTGTCGAGGATGAGGCCGGTGAGCAGGTCGGACTCGGCGTTGACGACGCGGAACGAGGTCGCCGCGGGCATGTGCCGCTGGCGCACGGCGAGGGCCGAGCGGATGCGTTCCTCGAAGAAGGCGACGTCGATGTCGGTGCGCTCGGAGTCGATGACGCGCACGCGGATCTTGGAGCGGGAATTGTAGAAGCCGACGCCGAGAAGGCGCTGGCGGTGGTCCTTGACCTGGACGAGGTCGCCGTCGTTGGCGGGACCGGTGAGGCGCAGGATGGCGCCTTCGTAGATCCAGAGGTGGCCGGCGACGATCCGGTCGGCTTCGCCGGGTCGGAGGAGAACAGTTGTGAGGCTCATGGTTTGTATACAAGCGGCCGGTGCGGCCGCGAAGGTCGAGATTGATACAGAACCGGGAGGGGGAAGGAAGCACGAAACCGGAAGACTGATGCCCGACGCGGGTTTCCACTGACGGGCAAGTCCCCGCGCGGCTTCGTCATTCCGACAGGAATCCGCCCTTGCCCCGAAGTCCCGCACCACTAGGTTCAGCCCATGTCCCCGAGCCTCCAGGACGCGCGACCCGCAGCCAGCGGGGGCTCGTTCCTTGATCCGGCGGCCCTGATGCGCATCCGCAATCTCGAGCTGCGCGCGCAGGTCGTCGTCGAAGGATTCTGGTCGGGCATGCACCGCTCGCCTTTCCACGGCTTCTCCGTCGAGTTCACCGAATACCGGCCCTACGTCGTGGGCGATGATCTGCGTTATCTCGACTGGCGGCTCGTGGCCCGGAGCGACCGCTACTACATCAAGAAATTCGAGGACGAGACCAACCTCCCCTCGCACCTGCTGTTGGACCTCAGCCCGTCGATGAACTTCAAGTCCCTCGCGTGGTCCAAGCGCGACTACGCGGCGACGTTGGCGGCGACCTTCAGCCAGTTCCTCCATGACCAGGGCGACGCGGTGGGATTGCTGACCTTCGACGATCATGTGCGGGACTATCTGCCGTCGCGGCATCGGAAAGGACACCTCCGGCAGATCATGCTGGCATTGGAGAAGCAGTCTTCCGCCCGGATCACGAGCCTGGCGGAACCGCTCAAACGAATCGTCGAAATCGTCCGGCGTCGGGGGCTGATGATCCTCGTCTCCGATTTGTTGGCACCGCTGGAGGATCTGGAGAAGAACCTCGGCCATCTCGCCGCCTGCGGGC
This sequence comes from Verrucomicrobiota bacterium, assembly GCA_043744715.1. Lineage (GTDB taxonomy): Bacteria > Verrucomicrobiota > Verrucomicrobiia > Limisphaerales > CANJSG01 > CANJSG01. Next base: position 4,019 of record JAYTUE010000076.1, read on the forward strand.
ACGACGTCGTGGTCTTCCAGGTTCTCGATCCGGCGGAGACGACCTTCCAGTTCCAGAAGGCGACACGGTTTGAGGACATGGAATCCGGCCGTGACCTCTACCTGAACCCCGCCGCCGCCCGGGCCCGTTACCTCGAAGCTTTCGCCCAACACCAGTCCGCCGCCAAGTCCCTCTGCGAACGGCTCGGCATCGCCTTCCATGTCCTCACGACCGATGTGCCGCTGGACATCGCGCTGTTTGAATTCCTCCGCGACCGCCTTGCCCGCGGCCGCAAGCCGGTGAAGACCCGCCGCTGATGAACTTCCTCGCCCCACTCTTCCTCGCCGGAGCCGCCGCGGTCGCCCTGCCGATCCTGCTGCATCTGATCCGGAGGACGGAACGCGAGAAGACGGCCTTCAGCTCGCTGATGTTCCTGCAGCCCACCCCGCCGCAGATGACCAAGCGGAGCCGTCTTGAAAACCTCCTCCTCCTCCTCCTGCGCTGTCTCGTGCTTGCGCTCGTCGCGTTCGCCTTCGGTCGGCCCTATCTCCAGCAGGCCATCGCGCCGCCGGTGCAGAAGACCGAACGCGTCCGCACCGTGGTGCTGGTCGATACGAGCGCGAGCCTGCGTCGCGATGATCTGTGGGCCCAGGCCAAGCAAAGGGCCGCAGCCGTGCTCCGTGCCGCCGGCGCGGCGGACGAGGTCGCCTTGGTCGCCTTCGACCGCCAGCCGCGCGGGCTCATCGACTTCGCCCGCTGGACCGGCGGCGCTTCGACGGAGCGGGCCAGCCTGGCCGTGACGCTGCTCGAAGCCGAAACGCCTTCTTGGCTGTCCACCCATCTGGGCAGCGCGATGATTCGGGGGGTGGAATTGCTCGAAGAGAAGGCCGACGCGCAGCTCCGCAAGCGGCTGGTGGTGATCAGCGATTTCCAGGAAGGGGCGAAGCTCGACGGGATCCAGGGCTACGAATGGCCGAAAGGCGTCGAGGTCAGGCTCGAACAGCTCAACGCCCGCACGCCGGGCAATGCCTCGCTCCAGCTCGGGGCCGAACTCGCCGCCGGCTCCGGCACGACAGACGGGAGCATCAAGGTCCGCGTCAACAACTCGTCCGACGCGAAACGCGACCAGTTCCGCATCCAGCGGAGCGATTCGGGTCCCGGTGCGGAAGCCTACGTGCCGGCCGGGCAAAGCCGCGTCATCACGCTCGCCGCTGGAACCAACTCGCTCACGGCGACGAACGGCTTGAAGCTTTCGTTGGCCGGCGACGACCAGCCGTTCGACGACTCGCTCTTCATCCAGACACGCCGCCAGGAAACGGTCCGCGTGCTCTTCCTCGGCAACGATGATCCCAAGGATTCGGCCGGGCTCGCCTACTATCTTGGCCGGGCTTTTCCGGAAACCCGGACGCGCAAGGTCGAGCTTCTGCTACGTCCGGCTTCCGTTCCGCTCACGGCCGTCGATCTGAAGGATGCCGCGCTGGTCGTCGGCAGCACCAAGCTCATGGCAGGGCAGGCGGCGTGGGCGAAACAGGCGCTGGCCGCCGGAGTCACCGTCCTGCTGGCGTTGCCGGATTCCAATTCGACCGAGGCGATCGGAACTCTTCTGGGCCTTCCCGCCCCCACAGCTTCCGAACTCACCAGCAGCTACAGCCTGTTTGGGAGGATCGATTTCCAGCATCCGCTTTTCGCCCCGTTCGCCGACCCGCGCTTCAGCGATTTCACCCGGATCCATTTCTGGAAAGCGCGCCGACTTTCGACCAACGGCCTTCCCGGGGCGCGCGTGGTGGCGGCCTACGATTCGGGCGATGCCGCGCTCCTGGAGATTCCGGCGGGCCGCGCGTCGCTGTTTGTCCTCACATCCACCTGGACTCCGGTGGACAGCCAGTTGGCGCTTTCGTCGAAGTTCGTCCCGCTCCTCTCCGGCCTGCTCGACTACGGACGCGCCCGCCAATCGGTGGCCCGCCAGTTCTTCGTCGGTGACGCCGTGCCACTGCCGACCAACGGCGTGTCCGGCGTTCTGGCCGTGGTCCGGCCCGATGGCAAACGCGAAACGCTCGCGGCCGGCGCGGCGCAGTTCTCCGCCACGACCGAACCCGGCTTCTACCGCGTGGATGGCCTGCCCGAGCCGTTGTCCTTCGCCGTGAATCTTTCGCCCGAGGAATCCCGCACGGCGCCGATGGCGGCGGACACGTTGTCGAACCTCGGCGTTCCGGTGAAGTCCGCTCCCACCACTCTTGCCGCGGCTCTGAAGGTGGACCAGGCGGCGACGCTCATGACGGCGGCGAATGAACTGGAAGGACGTCAAAAACTCTGGCGCTGGGTGCTCCTGGCCGCGCTGGGATTCGTGCTCATCGAAACCTGGCTCGCCGGCCGGTTGAGCTTCGGGGCCAGGACCGCCCGGCAGCCATGAGCACTTCCCGGAAACCAACTCCGTCAGTCCGGCGTCATAATTGGAGGCTTCGTCATGATTGAACCTGCACTTCGTCGGCAGCTGGAACCGGTCGCGCGCCGCCTGCGGATCGAACGCCTGCACCGGCGCCTCATCAACCTGTGGCTCGCGCTAGGCGCGGTGTCGCTCGCCGCGATGGCGCTCCAGGTGATGACGGGCGTCAGCTTTGGTGCGGTCGTTCCGTTCGTCCTGCTCGTGGGTGTCATGGGTGGGCTGTTCATGGGTTTCACCGGCGAACTCTGGCAGCCGGATTATCTCGATGTCGCTCGGCGCATCGAGACGCTGGACCCGGAGTTCAAGTCGCTCCTGACGACCGCCGTCGAACAGCGGCCCGATCCGAAGACCGGCAAGTTCACCTTTCTCCAGAGCCGCGTCCTGCGGGAAGCCGTCGCCGCCTGCAGCGAGCGCGATTGGAACAAAACCGTGCGCGGCTTCGGCTTGGCCGGAGTCCGGTTCGGACACGTCGCTTCATTGGTCTTCGCGGCCGTGATGACGTGGCTGCTGTATTCGAACGGCGCGCTTCCGGGCGGCAATTCGCTGGTGCTCATCGTCGAAGGCTACGAGGTGACGCCGGGCGACGCGCGCGTGGAGAAGGGTTCTTCGCTCGTCGTGCTGGCGCGGTTCAGCGGGCGGCTTCCCGCCGATGCCGCGATGGTTCTGGAGCAGGGCGGGAAGACCAACCGCATCGCCCTCAGCCGCAGCCTGAACGATCCCGTCTTCGGCGGGACCATCCGTGATCTCCAGGCCGACGGGGTTTACCGGATCGAGTTCGGCGGCAAGTCGAGCCGCAGCTACAAGCTCGCGATCTTCGAATACCCGCGGCTGGAAAAGTCCGACGCCGAGATCGAATTCCCGGCCTACACCCGGCTGGATTCCAAGAAAGTCCCCGACACCCGCCGCATCAGCGCCGTGGAGGGTTCGACCGTCCGGATGGAGTTGCTCCTCAACAAGCCCGTGCGCTCGGCCCGTCTCGTCGGTTCCGAAGGCGCCATCGAACTCGACGTCGCCACCGGCCGCGCGGCGGCGATGATGCCGAGCCTCGTCCTGACCCAGTCGCAGACGCTCCGGCTGGTGCTTGTCGATGCCGACGGCCTGACCAACAAGATCCCGACGCAGTTCGTGTTCGATGCCCTTCCGAATCGCCCGCCCGCCTTGAAGTGGATTTCTCCCAAGGGCGACCAGCGCGTCTCGGCCCTCCAGGAAATGGCCTTCCGCGCCGAAGCCAGCGACGACTTCGGCCTCATCGGCTACGGCTTCAGCTTCATCATGCCCGACGGTTCCGAGAAGGAGGTCCGCGTGGCCGGCACCGGGGACACGAACAACCTACAGGTCATCGTCCCGCCCAACGAGAAGCAGGTCTTCGACCATCTCTTCTCCCTCGAAGGCATCCCCGCCGCCGTCGACGACCTCCTGACCTACCATGTGTGGGCCGAGGACATCGGACCCGACGGCCGCCTGCGCCGCACCCAGGGCGACCTCTTCCTCAGCGAGGTCCGGCCGTTCGAGGAAATTTTCCGCAAGGCCCCGCCCCAGGACGGCCAGAGCGAGCAACAACAGCAGCAGCAACAGCAAAAACAGGGCAATCAGGCGACGAAGCTGGCCGATCTCCAGAAGCAGGTGTTGAACGCGACGTGGAAGCTGCAGCGGCAGCTTTCCGGCACGCGGCTGCCGTCGGGCTTCAAGACCAACCTCGCGGTCGTCCTTGAGTCGCAGAAGAAGGCCGTCGAGATGGCCGGGGAGATGAAGGAGAAGGTCCAGGATCCGCGCGGCCAGGGTTTTCTCGAAACCGCCACCAGACAGATGGAGCGCGCGGTGAAGGAGCTCGGCGCGGCCGGCAAGGATCCGTTCCGCCTGTCCGAAGCCACCACGGCGGAGAACGCCGCCTACTCGGCCTTGCTCAAGCTCTCCGCCCGCGAAACCCAGGTGACCCAGCAGAAACCCGGTCAGGGCGGCGGCGGGGGTGGCGGCCAACAACAGCAGCAGCAGCTCGACCAGCTCGAGATGAACGAGAAGGAGAACCGCTACGAGACCAAGTCCCAGGCCCAGCAGGCGAAGCAGCCCCAGACCCCGGAACAGAGGGAGCAGCTGGACTTCCTCACCCGCCTCAAGGAGCTCGCCCAGCGCCAGCAGGACATCAACGAACGCCTCAAGGAGATGCAGAACTCGCTCGAGGTGGCCAAGACCGAGAAGGAAAAGGAGGAGCTCCGCCGCGAACTGAAACGCCTTCGGGAAGAGCAGCGCGAGCTTCTCGCCGACGCCGACGCCGCCCGGCAGAAGATGGAGCGCAACGACAAGAACGGCGACCTGGCGGACGAGCGCAAGAGCCTCGACGAAACCCGCAAGGACATGGAGAAGGCGTCCGAATCGCTCAACCAGGAGAAGGTTTCCGAGGCGCTGGCGTCCGGTTCGCGCGTGGAACGCGACCTCAAGAATCTCCAGGACGAGGTTCGCAAGAAGACTTCCAGCCAGTTCTCCGAAGCCCTGCGCGACATGCGCGAGGAGGCCCGCAAGCTGGCCGAAAACCAGAAGGAGCTTGGCGAAAAGCTGGCTGGTGATCCCAAGGCCCAGCGCCGCACCTTGAGCAGCGAACCCGCCACCGACAAGGTGGCCGAGCAGCTCGCCCGGCAGAAGGCTGCGCTCACGAATCTCATTGGGTCCATGACCCAGGTTTCCCAACAGGCCGAGGCCAGCGAACCGCTCCTTTCCAAGCGCCTCTACGACATTGTCCGCCAGCAGACCCTCAACAACACCGAGGACTCCCTCGACAAGGCCAGGCTGCTCGCCGAACGCAGCTTCAACCGCGAGGCGGCGCAGTTCGAGCAGCGCGCCCGTGACGACATCAACAAGCTCCGCCAGGGCGTGGAGCAGGCGGCCGAAAGCGTTCTCGGCGACGAAGCCCAGGCGCTTGAACTGGCGCGCAAGGAACTCGACGACCTTTCCAACCAGCTGTCCCGCGAACTCGCATCCCGAGGCGGCAACGGGCGCCAGGGCACCAACGACAACGGCGGATTTCTCCGGGACGGTTCATCGACCAACCGCGCCCGCGGCGTGGCCGGTGGCGGCTCGACCAATCGCGTCGGCGACATGGCATCCAATTCACGCAACGGCCAGCGCCAGCCGGGGCAAGGCGACCCGCAGGAAGGCGGCGACCCCAATCAACCCGGCAATGATCCCCAACAAGGCCAGCAACCCGGCGACCAGGGCAAGCAGGGGCAAAAAGGGAAACAAGGGCAGGGCAAGCAGGGTGATCGAGCCCAGAAAAGTCAGCCCGGCCAAGGTCAGGACGGGGAACAGCCCGGTCAGGATGGCCAAAAAGGCAAACAGGGTCAGAAGGGGAAACAGGGCCAGAAAGGCCAGCAGCCCGGGCGGGGACAGGAAGGCGGGCAGCCTGGCCAGGAAGGCCAAGAAGGGCAGGGTCAAGGCCAAGGCGGACAAGGCGGTCAAGGGGGCCAGCCCGGTGATCGGCAGAATCCCCAGCAACAGCGGCAAGGCGGTCAGCAGCGACAGGAGCGCGACGGTTCGCGCGGGTCATTCGACATCGGTGGCGCCCTCGGCGGTGGCGGGGCCAACAACGGCGGTCCGTTGACCGGCGACAATTTCCGCGACTGGAACGAGCGCCTCGGCAACGTGGAGGAAATGGTGGGTGATGCGAGGTTGCGCGAGGACTTGGCGCAGGTGCGCGACCGTGTCCGTGCCATCCGCGCCGACTTCCGGCTCCGAGGCCGCGAGCCGCAGTGGGAACTCGTGCGCGGCCAGATCCTCCAACCCTTGGCCGAGGTGCAGAACCGCATCGCCGAAGAACTGGCCAAGCGCGGCTCCCGCGAGGCGCTGGTCCCGATCGACCGCGATCCGGTGCCCGCGCAGTTCACCGAGCAGGTCCGCCGCTACTACGAGAAGCTCGGCCGGGACAACTGATCGCCGGAGATATTGGCTGCGAAAAGCTGTTGCCTCCCTGCGGACGCTGGCAACCTTTTGCGCCATGAAGCTTTCGCAGCTGTTTCGATCCGCGTTTCTTCTTCCGGCCTCCGCCGCCTTCCTCGTTTTCATGACCGGTTGCGGCCAGCGCGAACTGGTCATCGACCGGGCCGCCCGTGAGCAGGCCCTGATGATGGGGAACCATTCCGAGCCCCGCGACCTCGACCCGCAGATCCTCACGTCGCAGCAGGAATACAACATCATGATGGCGCTCTTCGAAGGGCTGACCGCGCCGAATCCCAAGGATCTCAGGCCCGAACCCGGCGTGGCGGAACGCTGGGATGTCGCGCCGGACCTCATGTCCTACACCTTCCACCTCCGCAAGAACGCCAAGTGGCAGAATGGTGATCCGGTCACGGCGAAGGACTTCCTCTATTCTTTCCAGCGGATGCTTTCGCCGAAGCTCGGATCCGAATACGCCTACATGCATTGGGTGGTGAAGGGCGCGAAGGAGTTCAACGAGGGCAAGCTGAAGGACTTCACCAAGACCGGCTACTCCGCGCCGGACGACCACACGCTGAAGGTCGACCTGACCGGCCCGACGCCCTACTTCCTCTCGATGATGTATCACCAGTCATGGTTTCCGATCCATCGGGCGACGATCGAGAAATTTGGGCCCATCGACGAGCGCGCAACCCAGTGGACCCGTCCCGGAAACCACATTGGCAACGGACCATTCCGGCTGAAGGACTGGAAGCCCAACCAGGTCATCACCGTCGAAAAGAGCCCGACCTACTGGGACGCCGCCAAGGTCACGCTGAACCAGATCCAGTTCTTCCCCATCGACAGCCAGGACTCCGAGGAGCGCACCTTCCGCGCCGGCCAGCTCCACATCACGCAGTCGTTGCCGCAGGCCAAGATCGACGTCTACAAGGCCGATCATCCCGAGTTCCTCACGATCCATCCGTTCTTCGGCACCTACTTCTTCCGCATGAACGTGACCAACGGCGTGCTGGCCGACGTGCGCGTGCGGCAGGCGCTGGGGATGTCGATCGATCGCGAGGCGCTGGTGAAGACCGTGGCGCGCGGCGGACAGCTCCCGGCCTACAGCATCGTGCCTCCCGGGACGGCCGGTTATACCGCGAAGACACTGGTGAAGTTCGACATCCCGGCGGCGAAGGCGTTGATGGCGCAGGCGGGATTCCCTGGGGGCAAGGCCTTCCCGAAGATCGAGCTGCTCTACAACACGGACGACGGCCACAAGAGCATCTGCGAGGCGCTCCAGCGGATGTGGAAGGAGAACCTCGGCATCGACGTCGCCATCGTGAACCAGGAGTCGAAGGTCTGGCAGGACACGATGATGCAGATGAACTACCAGATGGCCCGCTACGCCTGGATCGGCGACTACCTCGATCCGAACAGCTTCCTCGACATGTTCCTCACCGGCGGCGGCAACAACCAGACCGGCTGGTCCAGCAAGGAGTTCGACCGTCTCATCGAGGAAGCCGGCCGGACCTCGGACGCGGCCAGGCGCATCGAGCTCTTCCAGCAGGCCGAGACCATCCTCGTCAACGAGGCGCCGACGATCCCGATCTACTTCTACACCCGCGTGGCGCTGGTGCGTCCCGAGGTGAAGGGCTGGACGCGCAACCTCCTCGACATCCATCCCTACAAATACGTCTCGCTCGACACCGCGAAGAAGTGAACCGAACAGGCATGTGATGAATCTCCCCACCCTTTTACAGGCCCTCCGGCGCGATCTGAATCTTAGAAACCAGAGACTCTGTCTTCTCGCGATGAACATCTCCTACGTGCGAACGGTCCGATGCGGCTCATCCGAAGCGATGGCAAGACAAACAAAGGCGGGTCGAGTCGCGCTGCACGGCGGGCCCCACCTACCAGCCTTCTCGTCCCACTCCCTCGCCCCTCTGCTCACTCTCTTCCTCTCCCTGCTCTTCACCGGCTGCGGCAAGAACGAAACCGCCGTCGAGTCCGGCGACCGGGCCCAGATCCTCCACAAGGGCAACGGCACCGAGCCACGCGACCTCGATCCTCAGACGACCATCTCCGTCGAGGAGGACAACATCATGCAGGCCCTCTTCGAGCCGCTCGTCTGGAGGCATCCCGCCACCATGGCGCCCGTTCCCGGCGCGGCCGAGCGCTGGGAGATTTCGCCGGATGGGAAAACCTTCACCTTCCACCTCCGCAAGAACGGCCGCTGGTCCAATGGCGATCCCGTGACCGCACGCGACTTCGCCTTCTCCTACCAGCGCGTCCTGATGCCGGAGATCGCGTCGGAGTTCGCCTTCTACCTCTATCCCATCCTCGGCGCCGAAGCCTTCAACACCGGGAAGACGAAAAATTTCTCCACCGTCGGCGTCGTGGCCGTCGACGACTCCACGCTGAAGGTCACCCTCGCCGAATCCACGCCCTACTTCCTCTCGCTCCTCGACATCCCCACCTACATGCCCGTGCACCGCGCGACGCTGGAGAAGCACGGCGGCACGGCGCGCAAGGCCACCGCGTGGACCCGCCCGGGAAACCACGTCGGCAACGGCCCGTTTACCTTGGCCGAATGGTCCCCGTCGAAGCTCATCCGCATCGTCCGCAACACGAACTACTGGGACGCCGCCAACGTGAAGCTCGCGGAGGTGCGCTTCTACCCGATCGAGAATTCCGACACCGAGGAACGTGCTTTCCGCGCGGGCCAGCTCCACCTCACCGCCGCGCTGCCCACGTCCAAGATCGAGCCCTACCGTGCGAACGAGCCCCAGTCCCTCCGCATGGTCCCGCACCTCCGCGTCCAGTATATCGGCTGCAACGTGACCAACGGCGTTCTCGCCAACCGCCTCGTCCGGCGCGCGCTTGGCCTCGCCATCGACCGCGAAGGCATCGTGAAGACCGTGACGCGCGGCGGCGAAACTCCCGCGTGGTCCTTCGTCGCGCCGAAGATGGGCACCTACGAATCCCGCGCCCGCCTGCCCTTCGATCCCGAGGCGGCGAAGAAGGCCCTGGCCGAGGCCGGTTTCCCCGGTGGTAAGGGCTTTCCCCGGCTGGAGATGATCTTCGACAACGCCGAGCTGACGAAGATCACCGCCGAAGCGATCCAGCAGATGTGGCGCACGACGCTCGGCATCGAGGTCGGCCTGCAGAACATGGAGAAGAAGGTCTACCTCGACCTCACCAGCCAGAAGAACTACCAGCTCTACCTCGGCGGCTGGACGCCGGATTATCCCGACCCCTCGGCCTTCCTCGACATGTGGACCTCCAAGTCCACCGCGAACTACACCGGCTTCCGCAACCCGGCTTACGACGACTTCCTCTCTCGCTCCGGCCGCGAACTCGACGTGGCCAAACGCATGGAATTCATCCGCCAGGCCGAGGACGTGTTGACGGAAGAAGCGGCCGTGCTGCCGATCTACCACCACGCCCGCGTCAGCCTCCGTCGTCCGTCCGTCAAAGGCTGGCACACCAATCCGCTCGACACGCACGCCTACAACCGCGTCTATCTCGAAGCCGGCGGCAAGTGATCCCGTAGCCGTCGAGGTGACGGCTTGCTCGGCTCTAGGGAAACATGGATCCCTATCTTTCGTCGGCGATCAGATCGACAGCACGGGCTGTGTTGGTTCTCTTGGCGTTCTCCTTGATTGGATGCGGCGCCCACCATTCGTTGCCGGCCAACTGGGATCGTGATCTGCCCGGCATATACGACGGCACCGTGTCCGTCTTCGGCTCATACGAGCTTTGGCCGCTGCCGGACGGGAAAAACTTCAGCAAGATTTCGGCGGACGTGAATTTCGAGTTTGTGCCTTCAAGAACCGAGGGACGAAGCCTGTAGTTGGATCGTAGCTGAACTGGGTCTACGTGCCGTTCAAAGCGTCCAACCCGTGGCTCACCCCGCAAACGGATTCCCCACGGCCTTCGCCGCCTTCTCCACCTTGGGTCGTTTCACCAGCACCCACGGGAGGTAGACCCAGCTCACGAGGAAGTGCAGCGCCATCACTCCGGCCAGCAGCGGCAGGTCGAGGAGCCGCAGCGCGTAGAGGACGATGCCGACCGCTTGGACGAGCGAACCCGTCATCTGCGCCGCGCCGGACATTTTCCACGAGCCGATGATCGTCAATTCGCGGTCGAAGAAGAACGCGAGCAGGCGCACCGGCAGGAAGTAGACCGTGGCCCAGGCCGCCCAGAGAACCATCAGGCCGGCCATCACGGCCAGGGCGACCACGATGTAGACGAGCGGTTTCCATGCGCCCCACTTCGGCTCCAGATACCCGCGTCCGATGGCGAAGGTCCACGACGGATCGTAGGCCCGCGTGACGCAGCCGAGGATGCCGCAGGCGCTGAAGTTGGTGGCGCCGAAACGGACATCGAGGTCGGCCGGCCGGTCGGGCACGACGGCCGCGGTCGCCGACAGGGAAACGCTCAGGAAAGCCGCCGCCGCCGCCGGTTTGGCCGCGCCGAGGCCGATGATCTCGCCCCGGCTCATCACGGCTTCTTCGGGAATCTGCCGGATGAGATCGCCGATGACGGGAGAGACGTTGGTGGTGACGAAGAACAGCACGGCGACTGCGGACCCGAGGGCGAACAGGAGCTGCACCACGAACAGGCGCGTCAGGGAAGCGCCCGCAAACGCCGCCGCGCCGCCGGGAGTCAGCGGCTGCAGGGGCTTGTTGAGGAGTTCCCAATTCAAGGGCTTTACGGATTTCAGGTCGCCTTCTTCAGCCGCGCGACGAACGCGCCGTCGACGCCGTCGTCCATCGGGGTGAGCGCGCGTTGGCGTTCGAGGGTGAACTCGGGGTGCCTGGCGAGAAACTCCGCGACGACTTCCTCGTTCTCCTCAGTTTCCAGGCTGCATGTGCTGTAGACGAGGATGCCGCCGGGTTTCAGGCGCGGAGCGCAGCGTTCGAGGATCTGCAGCTGGTCGGCGCGGAGCCGGATGATCTCGTCGGGCCGGACGCGCCAGCGGAGCTGCACCCGCCGGCGCAGCACGCCGGTGTTCGAGCACGGCGCGTCGATGAGGATGCGGTCGAAGGGGGCGCCCGCAGGGACTTCGGCATCGGGATCGGCCCACACGGCGGCGATGCTGCGGAGGCCGAGCCGCATGAAGTTCTGCTTCACCGTTTCCAGCCTGCCGGGCGCGCTGTCCTCGGCGATGACCTCGCCCCGGTCCTGCATGCGTTGTGCGATGTAGGTGGCTTTGCCACCGGGCGCGGCGCAGGCGTCGAGGATGCGTTCGCCGGGTTGGGGATCGAGTTCGGCGACGGCGAGCAGCGTGCTGGGGTCCTGCACGTAGAAGCCGCCCTTGAGGAAGCTCTGCAATTCGCCCAGCGGCGGATGGCTGGCGAGTTCGTAGACGAGCCGCTCTTCAACCCATGGGAACGATTTCGGGAGCGCCTGGACACCTTCCTCCGTCCACGCGGCATCAAGATCGGCGGCGGTGAAGTGGATCGCGTTGCGACGGGCGAACGTGGAGGGGGCCGCATTGTTCCAGGCCAGCAGCGCGGCGGTTTTCTCCGCGCCCCAGCGGGCGAGCCAACGCTCGACGAGCCACGCGGGCTGCGACCACCCGAGCGCGGGTTGTTCGTTGCGGAGACGGGCCAGCTCCGCGCGGATGATTTCACCGTCGCGAAGGCTTGCGCGGAGGACGGCGTTGATGAATCCCGCCTGCGAGACCAGGCCCATGGCCTTGGAGAGGTTGACCGTCTCGTGCACGGCGGCGTGGTCCGGCACGCGGTCGAGCCAGAAGATCTGGTAGAGCCCGAGGCGGAGAAGCTCCTCCAAGGCAGCCTTCTGCGGCCGGTGCTGCGTGCGGCGTGAGATCAGCCAGTCGAGCGTCGCCCGCCAACGGACGGTTCCGAAGACCAGCTCGCGGCACAGCCCCCGGTCGTTGTCCGGAAGGTCGGCCGCGGCGAGGTGCGTCTCGAGAACGTCCTCGATGAACCCGCCTTCACGAGCTTCGAGGAGCGTGCGGAGGGCAATTTCTCTTGGTTTTTGTCCGATCACGCGGGTATTACCTAAAGACCGGACGTTCAACGCGAGATTTGATTTTGGCACAATGAGAGACGAATTCGAGAAACTGGCGGCAAGCGGCAAGATCAAGCCGCATCACGTGGAGCCCCTTGTCGCGCTGACGGAGCAGCGTTTCTGCGTCCACAAGAGCTGGGGCTTTGGCCGCATCAGCCAGGTCGACCTCGTGTTCGCGCGTTTCACCATCGATTTCCAGGGCAAGGCCGGACACGCGATGGATCTGAGCTTCGCCGCCGATTCCCTCAAGGCCATCGCCGCCGACCACATCCTCGCCCGCAAGCTTTCCGACATCGAATCCCTCCGCCGCCTCGCCGCGCAGAACCACCTGGATCTCGTGAAGCTGGTCCTCAACAGCTACGGCGGAAAGGCCACCCCCGACCAGGTCATGCAGGCCCTCGTGCCCGACGTGATCCGCGACGACTGGAAGAAATGGTGGGAAACCGCCAAGCGCGAGATGAAGAAGGACGGCCACTTCACCCTCTCCAGCAAGAAGACGGACCCGATCGCCTACACCGCCGACGAATCCACCCTGGGCAGCCGCATCCTGGCCGACTTCAAAGCCGCCAAGGGCCTCAAGGTCCGCGTCGCAGTGGTCACAGAGGCGCTCAAGAGCTTTGACGACGTCGACGGCAAGGCGGACCTCGCCACCGAGATCATCGCCGCGCTCAACTCCGACATCACCAGCCACCAGCGCACCCAGCCGGCCATCGCGCTGGAAGCCATCTTCGTCCGCGACGAACTCGCCGAGGCCGCCAAGCTGCCCCCCGCCGAAGGCGAGCTTTCCGCCACCGCGCTCTGGCAGCAGGACACCATCCGCGTCGCCTCCCTGCTGGAAGACATCACCGCCGCCAAGCAACGCAAGGCCCTCCAGTCCTTCAAGGCATCCACCCCCGTCTGGTCCGAAGCCCTGCTCGGCATCCTGAACAACGTCTCGACCAAGCTGGCCGGCGAAATCTCCTACACGCTCATCGCCGGTGAACGAGGGGACTACTTCAAGGCCGACCTGAACCGCCTCATCAGCCAGCACTCAGCCAGCTCCGACCTGCTCCTCTGGCTGGCCAAGGAACGCTCCGACTCCTACGCCGACATCCTCAACGCCGAGGTCTTCCGCGCGATGCTCACCGCCATCGAGCGCGACCAGTTCATGGAGAAGCGCTCCAACAAGCTGCGCGACTACATCCTCAGCGACCAGGAACTCATCGTCGACCTCATCGGCTCCTCGGACCTCGAGGTCATCAAGGACCTGACCCGTTCGCTCCAGCTTTCGCCCGTGTTCGACGACATGGACAAACGCTCACTCCTCGGCCGCATCGTCAAAGCCTACCCGGCCATCCAGTCGCTCATCTCCGGCGAACAGACCCGTCAGGACAACAGCATCCAGGTTTCGTGGGCGAGCCTTGAGCGCCGCAAGAACGAGTATACGACGCTCGTGCAGAAGGCGATCCCGGCCAACCGCGAGGAGATCGCCATCGCCCGCAGCTACGGCGACCTCCGTGAGAACCACGAATACAAGGCGGCCAAGGAGCAGCAGCGCGTCCTCATGCGCCGCAAGTCCGAGCTGGAGATCGACCTCGCCCGCGCAAAGGGATCCGACTTCGCCAACGCCAAGACCGAAGCCGTGGGCCTCGGCACCAAGGTCAACGTGACCGACACCGCCAACAACCTGCCCGAAGTCTACTCGATCCTCGGCGCTTGGGACGGTGACCCGGACAACAATCTGATCAGCTACCTCACGCCGATGGGCCAGGCGCTCTTCAACCGCAAGGTCGGCGAAGTGGTGCCCTTCGAGATCGGTGGCACCACCCGCAATCTCCGCATCGACTCCATCACCCTCGCCTGATCGTTCGCGGAATCCTGCCGGAATCTACAGGCCGTCGCTTGCAAGAGCGGCGGCCTGATTCATTTTGCTTCCGCATGAGGCGAGTCCAAAAGGGGCACAGCCGCCGAGGTAACGAGGCGGACGAACTGACAACGATCTCGCTTCCTCACGTCAGCGGCGACGGCGCATTCTTTTTCTTCAGCTCCCTCTCCCGCAGCCACGCAAAGATGACGGGCGTGACGATGAGGATGTGGACAAGGCTGCTGAGGCTGCCGCCGATGACGGGCGCGGCCAGCGGCTGCATGACCTCGGCTCCTGCGCGGTCGCTCCACATGATGGGCAGGAGGCTGGCGATGGTGGTCGCGACGGTCATGACCTTGGGACGTAGACGAAGCCTCGCGCCGTCCTTCACGGCCTGGATGAGGTCGGCCGAGTTGAAGGCGTCGCCGCGTTCCGCCTTCTTCTTGGCGAGCATCTCCTCGAGGAAGACGACCATCACGATGCCCGTCTGGATGGCGATGCCGAAGAGCGCGATGTAGCCGACCCACACGGCCACGCTGAAATTATATCCCAGCCACCATTGCAGGAAGATGCCGCCGCTGAGGGCGAACGGCACGGCCAAGAGAACGTGGGCGGCTTCGCTGAAGGAACCGTAGGTGATGAAGAGCAGGAGGAAGATGATCAGCAGCACGACGGGGATAATGAGCTTCAGCGTCTGCTCGGCATGGAGCTGGTTCTCATACTGGCCGCTGTATTCGATGGTCATGCCCGTGCCTTGCAGGCCGGGTTCGATCTCTCGTTTTAACCGCGTCTTCAGCTCGTCGACGAAGCCGCCGAGGTCGCGGTCCTGCACGTTGGCCTGGACGAAGACGCGGAGCCGGCCGTTCTCGCTGGCGATCTCGCTCGCGCCGAGGACGCGCCGGACCTCCGCCACCTGCCCGAGCGGGATGACCTGGCCGTTGGGGGCGGTCACAAGCACGTCGCCGAGGCGTTCGATGTCGCTGCGTTCGTCACGCTGGAGGCGGACCTGGATGGGGTAACGCTCGCGGCCCTGGATGGTGGTGGAGACGTTCTTGCCGCCCATGCCGGCCTCGACGACGTCGAGCACGCCCTGCGCGGAAAGGCCGAAGCGCGCCATGGCCTCGCGCTTGAGATGGATCTCGACGTAGGGCTTGCCCTGCACGCGCGAGGCGGCCACGCCCATGGCTCCGTTGACTTCTCGGACCACCTTCTCCACCTCGAAGGCCTTGGCCTGAAGGGCGTCGAGGTTGCCGCCGAGGATCTTCACGCCGACCTGCGCGCGGATGCCGGTGCTGATCATCAGAATACGGTTCTCGATCGGCTGGAGGAAGCCGGGCACGTAGCCGGGGACCGTCGTCAGCTTCTGCGAAAGCTCGGCCTTCAACTTGGCGATGGTCATGCCGTCACGCCACGCCGGGTTGCGTTTAACCCGCCAGCCGTCGGCGATGTATTCGGGCTTCAACATGATCGTCGTCTCGATCATCTCGACCGGCGCGGGATCGGTCGCGGTCTCGGCGCGGCCGAGCTTGCCGGCGACGGACTCGACCTCGGGCGTGTCGCGGATGACAAGGTCCTGCCACGACATGATGCGCTTCACCTCGGTCAGCGACGTGCTCGGAAGCAGCACGGGCATGAAGAGCAATGAACCTTCGTTCAACGTCGGCATGAACTCGCGGCCGAAGCCCGCGAACAACCTTGCCGGCAATGACGAAGGCCCGAGGCCTAGGGCCGAAAACCACGGCTTCGGCAATCCCCACGCCATGGCCTGCGAGAACAGGAGGATGACGGCGGCCAGCGCCAGCACCGTCTTGCGGCGGCGCAGGGCCCAGTCGAGGACGGGCTCGTAGATCTTCAGCAGGAAACGGATGATCCAGTTGCGGTCCTCGCTGTGGAACGGGCCGCGCACGAGCAGCGAACACAGCACGGGCACGATGGTCATGGCGAGGATCGTGGCCCCGACAAGGGCGAAGATCTTCGTCCAGGCGAGCGGATGGAACAGCTTGCCCTCCTGCCCGCCCATCACGAAGACGGGCACGAAGGCGAGGATGACGATGGCCATGGCGAAGAAGATCGGCCTGCCTACTTGCTGGGCGGCCGCGAGGGTGATGTCCCAGGTCTCACGGGCGGTCAGACGGGCAGGTGAGCCATCTCCTTTCTTAGCTTTTTCTTCCTCCGCCAGTTCGCAGTGCCGGATGACATTTTCCGTCATCACGATCCCTGCGTCCACGAGCACGCCGATGGCGATGGCGATGCCGGAGAGCGACATGATGTTCGACGAGATGCCGAAGTGGTTCATGAGGATGAACGACACCAGGATCGAGACCGGCAACGGGATCGTGACGATGAGGATGCTGCGGAAGTGGAAGAGGAAGACGATGTGGGCCAGGGTCACCAGGAGGATCTCCTCCACGAGGGCCACGCGCAGCGTGTCGATCGTCCGGCCGATGAGGTCCGAGCGGTCGTAGAAAGGCCGGATGCTCACGCCGGGCGGCAGGCTGGGGCTGATCTGCCGGATCTTTTCCTTCACCGCGTCGATCACCTGCTTGGCGTTCTCGCCCGTGCGCATGACCACGATGCCGCCCACGGCTTCATGGCCGTCTATATCAAGGGCGCCGCGCCGGAAGTCGCCGCCGATCTCCACGCTGGCGATGTCCCGGAGATAGACCGGTGTGTTGTTGCGTTCGGCCACCGCGATCAGCTCGATGTCCGTCACGTTGGTGATCAGGCCGACGCCCCGGACCACGAACTCCATGCCGTTTTCCTCGATGACCTTCCCGCCGACGTTGAGGTTTGCCCGGCTGACGGCTTCCATGACCTGCTGGAGCGACACTCCGGCCGCGCGCATCTTCGTCGACGACACCTCGACCTGATACTGCTTCACAAAACCGCCCACGCTCGCGACCTCCGCCACGCCGGGCACGCTCTGGAGCTGGTAGCGCACGAAGTAGTCCTGCAACGCCCTCAGCTGCCCGAGGTCGTAACCGCCCGCGGGAGCCGCGCCCGGATCGACCGCGAGGGAATACTGGTAGATCCAGCCGAGGCCCGTGGCATCCGGGCCGAGCAGCGGCGTCACGCCGGCCGGCATGAGGTTGCCGAGGTAGTTCAACCGTTCGAGCACGCGCGAACGGGCGAAGTAGTTGTCGATCTTGTCCTCGAAGATCACCGTCACGAGCGAGAAGCCGAACATGGAGTTGGCCCGCACCGTCTTCACGCCGGCGAGTCCCTGGAGGTTCACTGACAACGGATACGTCACCTGGTCCTCCACCTCCTGCGGACTGCGGCCCGCCCAGTCGGCGAAGACGATGACCTGGTTCTCGCTCAGGTCGGGGATCGCGTCGATCGGCGTGGACCGCAGCGCCTTCACGCCCCAGGCCGCCATGATCAGCGTCGCGCAGATGACGAGGAAGCGGTTCTTCAAGGACCATTCGATGATGCGCGCGATCACGGCTTCACCTCCGTCCCGCAGTCCAGCATCTCCGCGCCGAAGTAGGGGTTGCGGATGGCCCCGTCGCCCAGCTGGAGCCAGAAGGCCTTGGTCGGTCCATTGGGAAAGGCCTTCTTTGTCATCGGACACTGGAAGATGCGCGGTGCCGATTTGCCGCCGCCGGTCCGGGTCAGCCTGGCCAGCTCCACTACAGGGGTGATGAAGGCGTGGAAGCGCGCCCTCGCTGTGGCCAAGTCGTCGGGTTTGGGCCAGTGGGCCGCGCGGTTGGCCGCGTCCATGTGCGGCGCCAGGCCGGGAAGGGCCTTCAGCTTTTCGGCCGCCGCCGGCACGGCCGTGTGCAATCCCTCGCTGCGGGCCATGAAGGCTTTGAGATCGTCCGCCGCCAGTGCGCCCGCGAGTGCATCCCCCAGGGCGAAGACCCGCTGCAACGCGTCCTGCTGGTCCTGGTCGAGGGGCGTGGCCGCCACGGGGGACTTCACCTCTTCCGGGCCTTGCGACCCCGAATCCAGCTGGGCCTGCGCATCGATGAGGAGGTTGCCCGCAGTCACGACCCGTTCGCCGACGGTCACGCCGGCCAGCACCTCGACAAGGTCGTCCCCGGAACGGCCGAGGGTGACGCGCCGTCGCTCATAGGCGCCCGGGGCTTTCATGACATAGACCATGGGCGTGCCGCCTGGGTTGAGCACGGCGCTTCGCGGAATGGCCAGAACCTCCGGCACGACCGAAGCCACCCGCGCCTCGGCGAGCAGCCGGTGGCTGATCTCCCGTCGGCGACCGCCACCTTTTTTAACGAGCGGGTTCGGGATCTCCACCCGGACCTTGGTTGAGCGGGTCTTCTCATCGAAGTTGGGGTCGATGAACGCGATCCGGCCCGTCAGCGTGCGGCCGGGAATGGCGGCGGAAGTCACCTCCACTCCCTGGCCCGGCGCGAGCCAGGCGAGGTCCCGTTCGTAGACGTCCAGCTTGAGCCACATGACGGCGAAGTCGGCGAGCTCGAACAACTTTTCACCCTCCTTGACCGACTGCCCTTCGTAGACGCTCCTCAGGACGACCGTGCCGGACATGGGGGAGAGGATCTCGAAGAGAAGATTTGTTTCGGTGAAGGTTTCCGGCAGATGCGCGATCTGTGGTCCGGAGAGGCCCAGCGCCTTCAAGCGGGCCTCGGCCGCCTCCAGGCCTGTGCGTGGTTGCCGTGGGAGATTCCGGTCCGAGCCCGGCCCGTCGGCGGTCAAAGCCACTGTTCGGCGAAAGGCGAGATAGTCCCGCGCGGCGTTGAGCAGCATTGGGCTGTAGATCGTGGCCAACGGCTGGCCTTCGGCCACTTCGGCTCCCTGGTAGTTCACATGCAGCCGCTCGATGCGGGCGTCGACGTAGGCCGAAAGAACGCGGTGGCGCGAGTCGTCGTCGTCGATCGTGCCGGCGAAACGCAGCGTGTGGACCAAGGGCCTGCGCACGGCTTCGGAGGTCGTCACATGGATGGCCTGGACGGAGTTCGAGCCCAGCGTGACCAGCCCCGCGCCGGCGCCCGGGTCCGACCCTTTGTCGCCGCTGTAGACCGCGACGAGGTCCATTCCGCAGATGGTGCATTTGCCGGGTTTGTCCGACTTGATCCACGGATGCATCGGCGACTGGTAGAAGAGCGCGGCGCGTTCGTCCGAAGACTTGGCGGCCGCGGTCGGCGAGGAACTCGCGTGCTGAAACTGGCGGGATGCGAACCATCCGGCGGCGGCGGCGATCACGGCGACGACAAGAAAGGGAGCGAGACGTTTCATGGCTTGAGGAGGGTGGGAAAATTTTCAGGCGGACGGGTGGCGTTGATCATGCGAAGTGACGCGGGCTTCATTTTGCCTCCTTCGGCAGAGCGGTGTCGGGCTCGTTGAGCGCCTCGATGGCTTCGAGGTCGGCGAGGCCGCAGCAGAGGGTGATCTCGGCGAGCATCTGCCACTGCTCGGCCGTGGCGTTGGCCAGCATGCGTTGTCCGTCGAGCCACTGGCGGCGGATGTCGAAGAGCGTCACGAGGTCCGTCCTCCCCGAGAGCCAGCTGCCGCGCATGGCGTCGAGCATCTGCGTCGTGCGCGGCAGGATGCGGTCGCGATAGGCGAGCGCTTCGCGCCGGGCATTGCCGGCGAGGATGGCGACGCGCTGCGCCTCGACCGGCACGAATCGTTCATACTCGGCGGCGTCGAACCTGGCGGCATTCGCCTCCGCCTCGGCGCGGGCCACGTCGGCCCGGTAACGGCCGCGGTTGAACCAGGGCACGGACATGGCGACGCCGAGCATGCCCTCCCTTGCCTCGCCGCTGCCGGAATACTGGCGGAGCTCCCCGAAGACCTTCACGTCGGGCCTTGCGGCGCGTTTGGCGACGTCGATGCCCGTGGCGGCCGCCTCGGCCGTGCGATGGAGCAGCTTGAGCTTCGCCTCGTTGCGGAGCGTGAGCTGGCGGAAGCGGTCGTTGAAACGCAGCTCGGGCCCGAGGTCCGGCAGTTCGAGTTGCGGCCACGCCGTGGAGGCCGGCCGGCCCAGAAGGCGGTTGAGCTGCGAACGGGCCTCGCGGGCTTGCTCCTGTTCCGTGGCGAGCCGCGTCGATTGCACGTCCTGTTCATTCTGGAGGCGCAGGATTTCGGCTGTCGCGCCCGCGCCGGTTGCCGCCCGTTGGCGGGCGAGATCCACGAGGGCGTCGAGCCAGCGCAGGTCATCCGCCATGATGACGGCGGTGCTGTCGGCCAAGGCGGTGCGGAGGAACTGGCGGACGAGTTCGAGCCTGAGCTGCTGGAACTGGAGATCCAATCCGGCCGAAGCCACCAGGATGGATGATTCCGCCGCGCTTCTCGCCGCCGCCACCCGGCCCCACACGGGCAGGCTCTGGGACACGGCGTAGACGAGATCGCCGTCAGCCTCGCGTTTTGGGCGCGAGGCCAGGGAGATTCCAAGCGAGACCTCCGGATCGGCCCAGGATCGAACGCCGGCCACGCGGGATTCCGCCGAGGTCCGCCGGGCCTGGGCCGCTTTGATCGCGGGGGAATTGGTGCGCAGTTCGTCCGAGTAGGAACCGAGAACGGCGGAGGTCAGTTTGAGGCGGTTGGTGGCGGTGTCGGCCAGGGCGCTGATCGCGAACATCGAACAGCCGACAACGAAGAGCCGACACCCAAGACGGGGCCGTGCGGTGCAGCCGCCGTGCGGCGACTTTGGAACGAACATCGAACGCCGGAGTGCACCGGCTGCGGATGGGAATAGGATGGAGATTTTCATGGGAACAGGCGGCCGGGGATTTCCGGCCAGGGAACAAGTCAGGAGTGGAATCCGCCGGCCGGATCAGCCGGATTGGCGGGAGGACTTGGGCACGATGAAGGGAGTCGGCGGAAGAAGCGGCGACACTTCAGGCGTGCGGGCCTGTTCTCAGATCAGGAGCAGACAGTGGCGCAGGAAGAGCGGCACCGGCTGGGGAATGAGATTCGCGGACTGCGCCCGGGCGGAGGAGTGCGAACCATCGGACGGAAGTTCGTAGAGGACGGTCAAGGCGCTTGCAGGAATCTGCAGGCGTTCGCTGCCGGCCGGGGCCGGGCTGGATTCGCGGACGGGTGTGGAGCTGTTGCCGGCCGGCGCGACGCAGCAGGCACACTGGACGCATCCCGTCTTCTCGGCCATGCCGCAGGCGTGTTCACGTGGGGAGGCGACCGAAGCGGAGACGGGGCGCGAGAAAACGCCGTCACCAAGGATCAGCAGGAGGCTGAAGAACATGGCGACGGCGTGTTTCATGACATCTGGTGGATCGGCGGAAATCCGATCTGAGATTACTTCTTCGCCTTGGCTTGAGCCTCGGCGAGCTTCTTGACGAACTTGGCGGGCTCCTTGTCGAAGTCCTTCCTGCAGGACTTGCAGCACAGCTTGAACTCCTGGCCGTTGTGGATGAGCGACACGGGGGTGCCCATCTCGCCCAGCTTCTCGTCGGAGACCAGGCAGACTTCGAGATTGTAGGGCTTCGCTTTGACGTCGGGCTTCTTGTCGGCGGCGTCGGCTGACGTGATTCCAAGGACCAAGGCAACTGCGGTAAGGGTCAGGATTGTTTTCATGATGGATGGATGATGAACGATGGCTTCCAAGACTATGGACCTATAAATGGTCTGCCGCACTCAAATTTCTTTGGCCCATGGGTTGGCTGGGCCGTTGAAGGCGAGAAGCGCGCAGTCGTTGCCAGCTTCCAAGCTTCCGTCTCCTACCCTGCCAGCCTCATGTCCGTGCGGTCCGAAGCTGTCGCTGTCGGCCACCCGTTAAGACCTTGCGGCGGAACCGATGTTCAAACCCGATGGGCGCCGTTCAAACCTCCATTGGAAATCCTCCGGAGTCGGGGCGAAGCTCGGGGCGTGAAGGACATCGCGACTCCGCATTCCGTGTTCGTGGCGCTAGGCTCCAATCTGGGTGATTCAATCTCGATCCTGATGGAAGCAATGGAGCGACTGGAGGCCTTGTCGGCGGGCCCCGTCCGCTGTTCCTCGTTGTGGAGCACGTCGCCTGTGGATTGCCCGCCGGGCTCGCCGCCGTTCATCAACGCGGTGGTCGCGTTGACGCCGAGGGCCGGTGAGACGGCGGAGTCATTGCTCATCGAACTCCAGGGGATCGAGCGCGAGTCCGGCCGGGGGCCGAAGAAGGTGATGAACGAACCACGCCCGTTGGATCTGGATCTGATC
The DNA here is from genome assembly GCA_043744715.1 of Verrucomicrobiota bacterium. Lineage (GTDB taxonomy): Bacteria > Verrucomicrobiota > Verrucomicrobiia > Limisphaerales > CANJSG01 > CANJSG01. Next base: position 26,362 of record JAYTUE010000076.1, read on the forward strand.
GCCTTTGGAATGGAAACGCGAAACACGCCCCTGTTGGTTCTGCCGCATCCGAGGGCGTCGCAACGCCAGTTCGTGCTGCGTCCGCTGGCGGAGATCGCGCCGGAGCTAGTCCTGCCGGGGCAGACGAAGACCGTGGCCACGCTGCTTTCCGGGCTCACGACGGATGAAGTGATCGCCCGGATAGAATGACCGCACGGTGAGCCTTGGACGGATCGCTGATCTGATTGCCGACGAGACCGGGGCCGTGCGGGACAAGGCGAGGGAAGTTCTCGACCGGGAGAAGCTGCTCTCCCTTCCGCTGGAATTAAAATTCACCGCGCTCGACGGCCGCGAGGTCGATCTGGCGAAGCTCCGCGGCAGAGTCGTGCTGATCGACTTCTGGGCGACGTGGCACGACGTGTGTGTCGCCGAGATGAAGGCGGTGCGGAAAGCCTACGACCGTTTCCACGGGCTGAACAACGCGGTGGCTGAAAAATTCGGCGTAGGCACGCTGCCCATGAAATGGCTCGTCGGCAAAGACGGCCGGTTGGCGGACCGCAACGCCCGCGCGAAGCTACTGGAAAAGGTCGAGAAGCTGTTGGGCGGCCCGGCTCCCTGAATAGCCCACGGCTCAGGCCGGAATCGGCTCGGCCATTTCGGGGATCAAAGTCGCTTCAGCCGCGCGGTTGACGGGCGGTTCGAATGGGTCTTCCCTCGGCTGGCCGGGATCTTCCGAAGGCAGTCCGTGCTCCAGAAGGTCCGCGACCTGGTGCTGCACGGCGTCGAGCTGGTCGAGCTGGAGATCGGGGTCGGTGATGGTGAACAGGTCGCCGGTCTTGGGCTGCTCGTAGATGAAGATCCGCTGTCCGTCGCGCCGGACCTGCGACTTCACCCGGAGCAGGCGTTTCCGTTCCAGCATCACGGCGAGGATGTAGCAGACGGCTCCGAACTCGGGGGAATTCCGCTCGATCAACTTCCGCAGGAGGCCTTCGGCGGTGTCCTTCTGGATCGGGTCGGGCGGCGCGGCGGGCGGCGCCTCGTAGACGCCCTTCCAGTGGGACACATAGCCTCCGGTCTCCGCCGCGTTGTTGCCGTAGCGCTCGCGCCAGACGGCTTCACAGACATCGATGCGCTGGAGCTCGGAGCGTTCCTCGAAGAGGAGCGTGTAATACGCATCCTTGTCGGTGAAGTGCTTTCCAGAGATCTGGCAGTTGTGGGACCGGGATTGGATGTGCCACTCGTTCATCTGCGTTCGCGGAAGTATCGGGCGCGGCCCCGACGGTGCAACAGGGAATCCTTTCCGGGGCCGTCGACCGATCCGCGTGCGGCCCGTTCGGACCATGGCCCTGCGGGATTCGACCTCGACGGTCCGGCGTCGCTGCATAAGTTTCACCGCTCCGGCGCCGAGCCGGTTTTTACCATGCTGCAGACCGCCACATTGGCCGAAGCCACCGAATCCCTCGGGGAATACCCATCGCTGATCGCGGCCCTCGGGCCCGTCGGAACCGGGGAATCGGGCGTGGCCCTGCCCGGCACGGTCTGGCTCGAACGCCTCGATACTGCGGAAGCCCTCGCAGGATTCCTCGCGCGCTACCAGTCGGAGATCCTCGTGCCCATCGAGCTCCCCGCCATTCTCCGGGCGCACGGCCATGCCCAAAGAAACGAAGGGCGCGAGCTGATCGCGTTCGACGGCGAGCTGGCCCGCGATGCGCGGCTGAAGGATTTCGCCGGGGCCAGCCGGCGGGTCGGCCGTCTGCAGATCCGAAAACTGCGGCCGGTGAAACACAGCCGCGTCCTGGAGCGCTACCTGGCCGCGTCGGACGAAGGCCTCGTCCACAGCTGGCACACGCTGGTCTTCGGACTGACCCTCGGCCTCTATTCGCTGCCGTTGCGCCAGGGGCTGGTCCACTACGCCGAGAAGACGATCGGAGGATTTGTGGCGGCCGTTCAACTCCGTCGGGGGCTCAAGGCGCCGGTCTGCGACGAGATCCTGCACCGGGCGCTCGCCGAAGTGCCGGCTGCGGTGAACCGGTTGATCGACGCTTCGGGACCGCCCGTGCTGACGATCTCGTAATCCAGCCATGTCGCACGAGAAGACGCCCATCATCGTCCTGTCGTGCATCGCGGCCTACTTCGCCTGCCTGCTCGGGATCGCGTGGTGGACGAGCCGCGGGGCGAACAACGCGAGCTACTTCCTCGGGAACAAATCCTCCCCCTGGTATGCGGTCGCGTTCGGGTTGATCGGCGATTCGCTCTCGGGCGTCACCTTCATCTCCGTGCCGGGGCAGGTGGGCACGGCGCAGTTCTCCTATCTCCAGCTCGTGCTCGGCTATGTGGCCGGCTACCTCGTGATCTCGTTCGTCCTCTTACCGGCCTACTACCGGATGAACCTCACCTCCATCTACAGCTTCCTCCACGAACGCCTCGGGCCGGCCGGGCAGAAGATGGGGTCCACGTTCTTCGTCCTGTCGCGGTTGCTCGGCGCGGCTGCGCGGCTCTACCTCGCGGTCAGCGTGCTGCAGAAGTTCGTCTTCGATGCGCTGGGGATCCCCTTCGCGCTGAGCGTCACCATCGTGATCGGCCTCATCCTCGCCTACACCTACAAGGGCGGGATCAAGACGCTCGTTTGGACGGACACTTTCCAATCCGCCTTCCTGCTTTTGGGAGTCGCCCTCTCGGTCTTCTTCATCGGCCGCGAACTCGGCCTGGGCGTCGGCGGCATCTTCGAGATGGTGAAGTCGAGCGACCTGTCCAAGACGTTCTTCTGGGACTGGAAGCCGGCGAACAACTTCTGGAAGCAGTTCTTCGGCGGGGCCTTCGTGGCCATCTGCATGACCGGGCTCGACCAGAACATGATGCAGAAGAACCTGAGCTGCCGTTCGCTGGGCGACGCGCAGAAGAACATCAACTGGTTCTCCATCGTCGTGGTCGGAGTGAACCTCCTGTTCCTCGCCCTCGGCGCGCTGCTCTTCGAATACGCCCGGGTCAAGGGCGTGGCCATCCCCGACCGCACGGACCATCTCTTCCCGATGCTCGCCCTTCAGCACCTCGGCATCGCGGCGGCGATCGTCTTCGTGCTTGGACTCACGGCGGCGACGTTCTCCAGCGCCGACTCCGTGCTGACCACGCTGACAACCTCGTTCTGCATCGACATCCTTGGCATGGACAAGGACGAGCGGTTGAGCGAAGCGCAGAAGACCCGGCTGCGTCATCGGCTGCATCTCGGTTTTGCCGTGGCGCTGTTGGTCTCGATCCTCCTCATCAACGCCATCGCCAAAGCCTCGGTCATCACGATCATCCTCAAGTTCGCCAACTTCACCTACGGACCGATCCTTGGATTATTTGCCTACGCGCTGTTCTTCAAGCGCAGGGTCCCGCAGCCGCTCATCGTCGCCACCTGCATCGTCGCGCCGCTGGTTTGCTGGATGCTGGACTACAACTCCAAGGCGTGGTTCGCCGGCTACGCGTTCGGCAGCGAGCTGCTCATCTTGAACGGCGCGCTGACGCTCGGACTTCTCCTTGCCTTCAGCCATGTCCCCATCCGGCCCGCGATCAAAGGTTCGAAAGCCCGTTAGGCAGTTCGGCTGGTAGGGCGAAGGCTCCTGCCGAGCCGCCTTGTGGCGTGCGGATACCTGGCGGGCCAATCCCGGGGAGTCTTTCGGTGCACGCTGGCTGTGTGTCGTTGCCGGAGTGGCGGACCGTGTCATTAGCCGATTTTCAGGCGGCTCGGCGGGAGCCTGCGCCCTACCTCCCCGGGCCACCGGCGCGGTGTTCCCTCACGACACCCCCAACCAATCCAGGATCGTCGGTCCCGTGAAGGCCACGAGCGCCACGGCATGGGGTTCAAGGATCGCGTCCGCCGGTTGGTGAACATTACGGGTTGCGTGCATGGCCCCATCTTTTCCAACCTCCGCCCGTGCTCGCCCAGGTTCGCTCCTCATCCGTCCAAGGCATCGAGGCCTTCCCCGTCGAAGTCGAGGTCAACGCCGGCTGGGGCGACACCCTGATCGTCATCGTCGGCCTGCCGGACGCCGCCGTGCGGGAATCCCGGGACCGCACTTCCACCGCGATGGCCAACAGCGGCTACAAGTTTCCCATGCTCCGGACGACGATCAACCTCGCCCCGGCCGACGTGAAGAAGGAGGGCCCGAGCTTCGACCTGCCCATCGCCCTCGGAATGCTTGCGGCCAGCAAACTGATCAACGCCACGCGCCTCGGCGACTTCGCGATCGTGGGCGAGCTCGCCCTGACCGGGGCCGTGCGGCCGGTAAAGGGCGTGCTGCCCATCGCGCTTGCGGCCAAGGCGGCGGGCCTGCGCGGCGTGATGGTGCCGGCGGAGAACGCGCCCGAGGCCGCCGTGGTCGCCGGGCTCGAGGTCATCCCCGTCCGCAATCTGCGCGAGGCCGCCACCTTTCTCGAAGGCACCCTCGACATCGCGCCGACCCGCGTGGACATGACCGCGCTCTTCAACCAGACGCCCGACGACGAACTCGATCTCGCCGACGTGAAAGGCCAGGAGTCCGTGAAGCGCGCCCTGGAGATCGCCGCCGCCGGCGGACACAACATCCTGCTCATCGGCCCGCCCGGCACCGGCAAGTCGATGCTGGCAAAACGCATCCCCACCATCCTGCCGCCCCTGACGCTGGAGGAGGCCTTGGAGACGACGAAGATCCACAGCATCGCCGGCCTGCTGAATTCGGGCCAGGCCCTGGTCACGCAGCGGCCGTTCCGTTCCCCCCACCACACCGTGAGCGACGCGGGACTGCTCGGCGGCGGGATCAACCCGGCCCCTGGGGAAATCTCGCTGTCGCACAACGGCGTGCTCTTCCTCGACGAGCTGCCCGAGTTCAAGCGCAACGTCCTTGAGACCATGCGGCAGCCGTTGGAGGACGGACGCGTCACCATCTCGCGCGCGGCGGGCAGCATGACGTTCCCGTCGCAGTTCATGCTCGTCTCGGCGATGAATCCGACGCCCGACGGCAAGATGCCGCACGAGTCGCGCAGCTCGCCGCGCGAGATCCAGAACTACCTCGGGCGCATCTCCGGCCCTCTGCTCGACCGCATCGACCTCCATGTCGAAGTGCCGGCGGTGAAGTTCCAGGAAATGGCCTCGGCGAAGCCCGGAGAACCGTCCGCCGCCGTCCGCGCCCGCGTCATCGCGGCGCGGAACCGGCAGCTCCAGCGTTTCGCGGGCAAGCCGCGCCTGACGTGCAACGCCCGCATGGGCAGCAAGGAATTGAAGACCTGTTGCCAGCTCGATACGGGGACGATGGACCTGCTGAAGTTCGCCATGTCCGACCTGAACCTCAGCGCCCGCGCCTACGACCGCATCCTGAAGGTGGCCCGGACCATCGCCGACCTCGCGGCCAGCGACGCGATCACGTCGGAGCACATCGGCGAAGCCATCCAGTATCGCAGCCTCGACCGGCAGCTCTGGACTTGAGGCTTCGGCCGGCCTCTGCGGCCGAATAGCCGTTCCCACTTTATGTCAGGGGAAACACTCCTTCTCACCGCGCTGTTCGTCGTAGAGCGACCCAGCCAGCCTCCGTATTTCCAGGAGGACGTGCCGATGTATACGCCCTACAACTCTGCGTCCCAACGCTCACAAGGAACGGAGGGCATGGATTCAAGCCGGACGAGATCACGAACCGCCATGGCCCGCACCAAGACTTCCGACCCCAAGAACTCCTCCGCCCATCTCGGCTTCGAGGCCCGGCTCTGGCTCTCCGCCGAGGGCAGCCGCGTTTACGACCTCTGCTTTTCCTCCGGCCCGCGTCTCGTGATGGCGGCAGAATATCGTCGTCTTCACGGCGGCGACCTTCACGACCTTTCGCTCTTCGGCCAGGATGCCACGCCCACCGCACGCCGCTTCGCCCTGATGCACTTTGCCCTGCGCGGCATCGAGGCCGACATCGGTCCCGAGCACGCCGACACCTTCCGCCGCGACCTCCATCCCGATCCCCGCGCAGCATGAACAAGAAAACACTCTCCGAAACGGACATCCGTTCCAAGTTCATCACTCCGGCACTCTGCGGCCCGGAGGGCGCGGGATGGAATTTGATGACTCAGGTCCGGGAGAAAGCCTATTTCACCAAAGGCCGCGTCGTTGTCCGTGGAAAAACCGTTCGTCGTGGCGAAGCCAAGAAGGCGGACTACCTGCTCTACTACAAACCGAAC